>CAZBGG010000015.1:9725-16127 GCA_964491305.1 uncultured Methanosarcinales archaeon | reverse complement strand
GACTATAAGAGGAGAATAGCTCCAAAAAATCCAGGATCTTAATATGACTTTCAACCTTACTAACATCCAGATTAAGTGAGAGATTTTTGCCGTAATCTTCACAATCGTCCGCCAGATTGGAAATTAATTTTTCCATATCATCCAATTTTTGATTCTGAACCAAGGTCTCAAAACTATTAAGACATATAACATCATTAACATAAGAAAAGCATTCAAAAATCGTGTCATAAAGGCCCTCTGTACTAAATTTATCACTTTCCAAAAGGATTGAGTTTACTCTGGAATCCCAGTATTCCGGACAATACCTAGAAAGTAAACCCCTGTTTTCATATCCCTCAATAGGCAAGGCCCTATTATGGGGTCTAGAGATAATTATTCTTCTTTTTCTTTTCTTAAATAATACTTCTTCACCTTCTTCTATGTTTAATGTAAAATTTTTCTGACCTTTTAAACCAATACTATTAACACAAAGCAATTTATCCTTTTGCAATTTATTAAGATGATATAGAACATTTCTATGATATTTCGCAAATCTCGCTCTTGACTCCTTAAACCTACTAGTGTTCCCAAAATCGTAGACAGAGTATTCATCCTTTGTTGCTTCCGGAAAAACCTTCCTGACAATATCTCTAGTAGATAATTCACTATTAGGGTTTTCCTTAAAGAATTCTATAATTTTTTCTTGAGTATTGTGCATTATACAGTGGTAAAAAATTAAAATATTAAAACTTTTTGTTTGTGTTTCAGTATTTTAGGAATTTTCCACCTTAATTTAAGTATGTTTCAGGCATTTTCTGAAGCATTCAAAAAATCACTTTAAATTAATTTTTTATTCTTTTGATGTCCCCTGAATATATAAGTATTTTAATGCCAAAATGAAGAATCTCTCAAAGCTAATAACGACAGGAAGGTTGCTTGAAGTTAATTTTGAAATTATTGAAAATCTCGCAGAGATTCTATCGGAAACCCGCTCCAGAAAAAGATGAAAAAAGATTTTCAGTTGGAAATATTTTATTTCAAGAGGATATATCTTGACTGAATCTAATCAGTAAACAAACTGCAAGATTATTCAAGGAATCAATGAACCTTATATTCCAGGAGGCATAAGCAATGTTACCCAAGAATGAGCTTATATTTTTAAGTTGCCTACGCAACGGTGCACGTAAAAATTTGACTTCCATATCTAAAGAACTCAATGTACCTGTATCAACATTATTCGAAAAATTAAAAAGGCTAGAAAGGACCGAGATAATAAGGCATACCTCATTGATAGATTTTAATACATTAGGATACAGTACTAGAGCAAACATTCTAATTAAGGCAGACAGAAACAGCAGGGAAGAGCTTAAAAATTATTTAAGAAATTCAGAATATGTAAATTCTGTCTTCAAGATAACAAATGGTTATGATTTTATGGTTGAGGGCATATTCAGGAACATGTTGGAACTAGAGCAATTTAGCGAGAATTTGGAAGACAAGTTCAACATCCATTCTAAGAGTGTTTATTTTATAATAGATGACATAGAAAGAGAGAATTTTTTGTTGAATAAGCATCTTATCAACTAATTTAACTAATAAACCTCCAGAATAAATTCCGTCCATATTCTTTTTATAATTATAGTACGTACAAAACTTATAATTTTAAACAAGCGTTTATAAATACAGCAAATTTTATAAAAAAAGAGATTTTAAAGAACAGGATGGATAAGATAAACTCAACTGTGATTGCATTAAATGACTCATTCCCATTAATTCTGCCCTTGTTTGAAAGATTACACTTCCTTTTCGACTTTTTGAAATGGCTGTTAGGGGGCCTTTTTGGCCTATACCTTATTTTTATGCTTCTTAGGTGGAATGAGGTTCGTAAAACAAGGATTATCATGGAAAAAATGCTTGAAAAGATTTCTTCACTCGACACAAGAGTCAAAAAAATTGAAAAAGGGATTGAATGGAAAAACAGTAAAAATGGAAAAAACAAGAACCGCGAAATTGCAGAAACAAATTCAGTTAAAGATAGCGGTTGGATTGCAAAGATAAAAAATGGATTTAAGAGAGGAACTTCATTTTTTGAACCGCTAAAGAAGAAATTAAGAGGTAATAATAGATGAATGAATTCAAAAAATACATAATTTCAACAATGGAAAAGAAGGGATATAATATAGATAGTAGGTTAATTGAGACGCCCCCTGACCCCCGACTAGGTGACTTCGCATTCCCATGTTTCTCATTGTCGCATGAGAAAGGAAAATCTCCAGCTGAGATTGCAAAGCAGCTTGTGGAAGAGTTAGAATTAGAGTCACCCATAGAAAGTATTGAAAATAAAGGACCTTATCTTAATTTCTTCATAAACCCAAAATGCATAGCCAAAAAAGTAATTGGTGAAGAAAACCTAGAAGAAGAAAAAGAACAACAAAAAATAATGATTGAATTTTCATCACCTAATACTAATAAGCCACTTCATCTAGGGCACCTAAGAAACATCTTCTTAGGAGATACTCTCTCAAGAATATTTGAAAAAAAAGGTAATAAAATCATCAAGGCCTGCTTGGTTAATGATAGAGGAGTACATATATGTAAGTCCATGTTAATGTATATGAAAAATGCGAATGGCCAGATGCCCGATAAAAAGCCCGACCATTTTGTAGGTGATTTTTATGTTATGTTTGATAAAGAAGTAAAAGATAACCCAAAGCTTGAACAGGAGGCCCAGGAACTTCTTAGAAAATGGGAATATGGAGATGAAGAAGCTAATAGCATATGGAGGATGATGACTAATTGGGCAAATGAAGGTTTCCAGCAGACATATGACAAATTGAACATAGAATTTGACAAATATTATTACGAAAGCAACATCTACAAAAATGGGAAGGATTTGGTTAAGGAAGGATTGAGAGAGGGATTATTTTATGAAGATGAAGGAGCAATTTCGGTAGACCTGGGGAAGCTTGGTAAAAAAGTACTATTGAGAAAAGATGATACTTCAGTTTATATAACGCAGGATTTATATTTAGCAAAATTGAAATTTGATGAATACTCCCTTGATAAATCAATTTATGTCGTTGCTTCTGAACAAAATTTGCATTTTCAGCAACTATTCAAGATATTAGAAATAATGGATTTTCATTTTGCAGATAAATGCTTCCATTTGAGTTACGGCATGGTATCCTTACCAGAAGGAAAAATGAAATCAAGGGAAGGCACTGTCGTTGATGCAGATGACCTAATCGATGAGGTACACTCACTCGCAAGAGAAGAAGTCAAAAAACGCCACGAGCTGGCAGAAGGTGAAATTAGGAGACGCTCAGAAATTATAGGAAACGGTGCTCTAAGATTCCACTTGCTAAGGACAGATCCTTCAAAAGATATGACATATGACCCAAAAAAATCCATTTCATTCGAAGGTGAAACAGGTCCCTACATACAATATGTTTACGCCAGAATCTCAAGCATATTGAAAAAAAATGATGATGAAATCTCTTCTGATTGTAATTATGATGTACTTAATGATAATGAAGTCAAAATCATCAAAAAGCTTTCGTCCTTCCTTGACACAATAAATGAAGCCAAAACAACAATGAAGCCAAACTATATATGCAGGTACCTATTAGACCTATGCCAACTATTTAATGAATATTATCATACGACTAATATATTGAAAGCAGAAAAAGAAAAAAAGAATTTGAGACTACTGCTTCTTGAAAGAATACGTCAAACTATAAAAGAAGGACTAGAACTTCTACACATCGAAACACTTGAAGAGATGTAAAGATTTACCACTACACAGGGAAGTAAATGACGAAAAATTTAAATAGTAGTTATTACTCAATAGTAAATATGGGCAGAATGACTACAAAGCAATCAGAAAATGAAGCTGAAGTAATTGTCCCATACAAAGATTATGCAAATCTAATTTAGTTGGACACCAGGGGTGGTTTAATGAGTTTTCTGCTCATAGCACCTCTCCTTTACCCCTCCTAAATAAAGGCCCTTGGTGTCCAACTTTATTTTTTATAGCCTTTCAATGGAACAAATCTAAAGTGTCCAAGATTTTCTTTTCTCAGGACGCCTCCCTTTTTTGTGCCCCTTACCATTACCTGGTAATCTCCACCAACAGGAGCAATAATCACTCCACCATCTTTCAACTGCTCTTGCCAAGAATCCATGATTTCAGGAGCAGCACAAGCTACAATGATTCTGTCATACGGTGAATTTTTAGGATAACCTAATGTGCCATTCCCATAAACCAAGCAGATATCATAGCCCAGTCTTGAAATTATCCTTTTTGCCCTGTCATATAACTTATGCACATACTCAACCGAAGTAACATTACCTGAATTAACAATTTCTTTTATAACTGCAGTGCTCCAACCGGAGCCTGTACCCACCTCGAGCACATTATTTCCTTCTTCAAGTTTTAAATGATGTAACATAAAAGCCACGGTGTAAGGCTGGGAGATGGTTTGATCTTCTTCAATGGGCAACGCAGAGTCAGAATAAGCATCCTCAAACCCATATTCCGGAATAAAATGATGTCTTTTAACTTTACGCATAGCTCGGAAGACCTTCTCATCATCAAGACCATAGGCTTTGATTGTTTCAATCATCTTTTCCTGCATATTTTCTGAAGACATACGCTCAAATATATTTTTTTATTTTTATTGTTTGCCTTTATTCTAAGTACACTTATACATATCTACTAATTTGTTTAATATATCAATTAAATAGGTAATTTGAACATACTAGCTAAAGCAAATATTTAAAACTCTTGAGAACTTTCACAACTTAATGAAACTCCCATCAGGCCTGGTTTATACAGAAGTGCCGGAGTACGAGCTGCGTGCCAGAGCCAGAAGATATAGCGACTTCTTGAGAGGGGGAGGCTTTAAGGGCGATTCGGAACTGGCCCTCCAGATTAGATTAGCTCGTATGGAGTTTTATTCCAACACCCTTAACGATGAAGCAACAAATCACTTATCAAGACTAATAAGGTTGGAAGAAATATTTAGCATGCCAGGTGGTCAACTGGAAGAATCACAAATAAAAACTCCTTATGATCTGGAGAGTAAACTCGAAAAATATAATATATAACGTAAATTCTTGAATAACCACTATCTCTGGAAATGACTAGGTCATAAAATCCTTATGCACATCCGGGACGGTTTTTGGTAAAAATTAATTACCAATGTTAATTGCCAATACGCTGCCGACATCCTGGCTAAATAGACTAATAAACGAAAAACCAAAAAATATTTAAATAAACCTTTCTTTCGTAGATAGTATAGACTTCTCACGTCTAAGGGAAATTGGAATTTTCTAGGTGTATTTCATGGAAGGGAACGAACATTATTTGAAAGGAACTACAACAGTAGGAATCTTGTGTAAAGACGGAATAGTATTGGCTGCGGACAAAAGAGCTACTGCAGGGCATCTAATTGCAGACAAGAGAGCTCAGAAGATATATGAGATTGATGACAAGATGGCCATTACAACAGCAGGTGGCGTTTCGGACAACCAACTCATTGCAAAACTAATAAAAGCCGAAATAAAACTCAAAAACGTCCGAACTGGAAAGACTACAAGCGTTAAGGAATCTGCAAACCTTCTTGCTTCCATTGTATATGGAAACATCCGTAGAATGTCCATGATACCAGCGATAACCCACTTGCTTTTGGGTGGACAGGACCAGTCAGGTAACTACTTATATGATATATACCCTGATGGCTCATTGAATGAAGTAACTGATTTTGTAGCAAGTGGCAGCGGGAGCACGATGGCATATGGTGTGTTAGAGACCTTATACAATAAAGATATAACAGTAGATGAAGCGAAAGATCTGGCTTTAAAGTCTCTAAATGCTGCTCTTAGGAGAGATAGTGCTTCAGGCAATGGTTTTGTTGTTCTTACTATTACGGAAGAAGGAACAAAAAGAGTCGCCGATGAGGAGTTGGAAGTCCAACTCCAAAAATAATTTTTGTTAGTAAAATTCTATGTGTGATTAGCATGACCAACAGTATAATAAAAGAAATAATGAAACATGTTCCAAGTGGAGTCATCAGTGAAGCATGTTTTGAAGGAGCGAACATAGTTCTATATACAAAAGACAAGGATTTTGTATTCAATAGCAATGGTGTCATTAAAAAGATTGTTAATGAGATCAAAAAGAGAGTGGAATTAAGGCCCGATCCATCCATTACCCTTGAAGCCGAAATTGCTGAAAAAACAATAAGGGAGATTATTCCTGAAGATGCAGGATTAGCCCAAATATTGTTTGATAGCCAAAGGTCTATTGCAATAATCGAAGCAGAAAAACCAGGCATAGCAATAGGAAAGCAAGGAGGGCTTTTGAGAGAAGTCAAGGAAAAGACCTTTTGGGTCCCGATTATAAGAAGAACTCCACCCATT
>CAZBGG010000015.1:7354-9715 GCA_964491305.1 uncultured Methanosarcinales archaeon | reverse complement strand
TCAAAATAGTGATTATAGACGTAAGTTTCTAGATAAAGTAGGTCGCAGAATCTATGACGGTTGGATAAGAGGAAAAAAACACGAATGGATACGCCTTACAGCTCTTGGCGCAGGAAGGCAAGTAGGAAGAAGTTGTTTTTTACTACAAACTCCCGAATCAAGAATACTCCTAGATTGCGGTATAGACCTTGCAGACGAGGGGTCTTATCCGCACTTAGAAGCTCCCGACTTCAAAATAGATGAGCTAGACGCGGTGATTATTACACACAGCCACCTTGACCACTGTGGATTCGCGCCGTATCTATTCAAGTACGGATATAGAGGACCTGTATACTGCACTGCTCCAACAAGAGACATAATGGCTCTTTTGTGTTTAGATAATATCAAAATAATGCATTCATCAGGAAAAGAACCCATATACTCCATTGATGATGTCAAGGAGATGGTAAAACATACCATAGTACTAGATTACGATGAAGTTTCAGATGTAACACCAGACATTAGGATTACTTTACATAACGCAGGACATATACTTGGCAGCTCTATGGTACATGTCCATATAGGTAATGGATTACACAATTTTCTGTATACCAGTGATATGAAATTCGGGAAAACAGAGCTTTTAGAAAAAGCTATAACAAAATTTCAGAGACTGGAAAGTCTCCTTATTGAGGCCACTTATGGAGGAAAGAATAATAATCCTGAAACCAGGAAGGAAGCCGTAGATAAGTTCGAACAAACGGTAATCGAGACAACACAGAATGGGGGAAAAGTTTTGATACCTGTTCTGGGAGTAGGAAGAGCTCAAGAAACCCTTGCTGTTTTGGAAAACATGATTAGACAAGGGAAGCTTGAAGATACTTATGTGTACATCGATGGAATGGTCTGGGATGTGACAGCCATACATTCAACATATCCAGAATACCTTAATTCACATATAAGGAAATTAATATTCCATAAAAATCAGAATCCTTTCCTTTCAGAAAACTTTAAGCGAATTGGTTCACAAAAAGAGAGACAACAATTGATGGAAGAGAAGAAACCAGCCATTATACTGGCCACTTCAGGAATGCTTGTTGGGGGACCAAGTGTTGAGTACCTTAAAGCAATGGGTGAAAAAAAAGAGAATTGCCTTATATTCACATCATACCAGAGTGAAGGATCACTAGGAAAAAGGATTCAAAGAGGAGAAAGAGAAATTGGGTTCATCAATGGAAACAAGCAGGATATGTACAAACTAAAAATCAATGTAGTAAATATAGAAGGGTTTACAGGCCATTCGACCAGAAAAGAGTTGATGAACTTTATCTACAGGTTGAACCCAAAACCAAGAAAAGTCATAGTACAACACGGTGAGCAGTCAAGGTGCATAGATTTGGCAAGCTCAATCCACAGAAGTTATAAAATTGAAACGTCTGTTCCAAAAAATCTTGAAACAATTAGATTAAATTAGTTTTTTACTTCTTTTTTAAACTTTGATGTATATCAATAATGTAAAAATTTGTTACTGTAGTAAAGATTTCTACCTTGGAATATATCTTTAAATAGTGCACCACCATACAGTGATAAAAAAAGAAATATTTATATACTACTTGGATTACCACTTCTTAGTGAATATTATGCGCAGAGAAATAATACTTTTTGCAATATATATCTTTTTAATAGGGTGGGTTAGCAACTCCGCCTATAGTGAAATAGATTACTTCATCTCTAATTATGAACCAGCAAGTGACAGGGCAGATTCAGGAATATTAGGGACTGAGTATGTTCTAAGGGATAAACCAAGTCCGGCGGATAGAATACCAAAAGAATCTATTAATGTGAACTCTGATGAAGTAATAATTGACATCAAAAATCCAAGATGGTCCAAATTCAAGGATACAAAATCAATGGACCCTGTTTTAGACAAGGGAGCCCATGGGATCCACATAGTACCGGATTCACCTTCAGAAATAATAGAAGGTGATATCATAGCATATAAACCAAAGACAATGAATGGAACTATTATACACAGGGTTATCAAAATAGGCCATGATGACAAAGGCATTTATTATATTTTAAAAGGAGACAATAACCCAAGCCCAGACCCTCACAAAGTAAGATTTGAACAGGTTGAAAGAGTACTTGTTGCTATAATCTACTAACTTTTTGAACAAAAATTTTTGATGAATTAGTTATTTTATCAAAGATCAGTTACCTATATCTTTTACTGTTTGATAAAATATCCGATTCCATATATTCATCGAAACTCTTTGCAGGAAACTAGAAAAGCAAAAGTGTAGCAACTCCAAGATAAACCACAATTGAAGTAATATCAGAAAGTACTGTTGCAAAAGGGCCGCTTCCAAATGCAGGGTCTTT
>CAZBGG010000015.1:0-7344 GCA_964491305.1 uncultured Methanosarcinales archaeon | reverse complement strand
TTGTCAATTATGAGTGCTGTTGAAAGAGAAGTAAGATTGGTAATCATAGCAGATAGGAACAAAGCTAATGCTATGATGATTCCAATGTATGGCTCCTGCCAAAACACTAGAACCACAAGGTAGGTAAAGACGCTTATGATAACTCCCAGGAATAAAGCAATTCCTGTTTGCTTAAAAAAATACCTTACCTTATCAAGACTCTCACCTTGGGAAGCCAAATCCCTCACACAAAGGGTAACGTGCTGTGACCCGAGGGCATCAGCCAGATAAACAATTGCTGGGATGAAAAAAGCAAGAATCAAATATTCTTCCAGAGCATCTTCAAACATATTGATGAAGCCAGCTGCAATCATTATCCCAGCTAAGCCAATAAGAAGCCATGGAACTCGATGAAGAACGGCCCGTAGTACCGGGACCTTCATTGTATCTTCATATTCCAAATGAGATTTATGAATCCCAGCCATATGCATAAAATCCTCCTGGCTTGAAGAGTGTATTATATTCAGTATTTTTTTAGGAGGAATAACACCAACCATCTTTCCCTTTTCAACAACTGGAACCGCTTTTATCTCACTCCTTATAGCTTCGTGAGCTGCAAATTCTGCACTCGAATTCCAAGAAACATAAGTGGTAGGCTTATGCATAATTCTTTTTATATGAGCATTTTGGGGAAACCTAAAGAGGTCTCCTATTGAAAAGACTCCTACGAGCCCACATTTTTTATTTAGTATATACCCATAATCCATGAACTCATAGCCCCTATTTTTAGAAGAAAGCTCCTTTATTACGTGTTTGATAGTTTTATCAGGAGTAGTATGGAAAAAATCCACCAACATGACATCCCTCGCAGTGTCCTTACCGTAATTTTTTCTCATATTAAATCAGTTACGAAAAGAGTTATTTATTAAACTATTGGATTTTTACAAGAAATCCTGAATTATTGAAACATCTACTCAACCAATTTTGTCCCTAAGATACAGATACTTTGCTGCCCAAAGCATTCCTTCATCACAAGCATAATGAAATCTCTTGAAAATCTTGCCCCCGGGTTCGAGAACTTCAGGGAAGGTTTTTATATCCTCAATCACCCTTTTAAAAATATCCAGATGCCTTTCAAGGTCTTTTTTTGAATCGAGAATGTCAAGATAACAGAGCCCTAGATGAAGCCAGATGGTATTAGTCTCATAATCTCCTAAGAGAATATTTATGGGAAACATCACATTTACTTCTTTTTTTGTTGCCGTATACTTTAATGGAATTGGATTATCCAGGCCTTTCTCCCTAATTTTAGAAACTGCTTCTCTTTTCATTGTTCTATTACCAAAAACCTTGCACCAAAATGGAAAAACCTGTGCGTCACCAGTAACATTTTTATTTCCTGAAAGATCTTCAAGAAAGTAATTGCCTGTCCAGTACTTTTCCTTCATTATGCGCCTAAGGTCATACATTTCAAAAGGATTATAAAGAAACTGCTTAGAAAGCTCATCTGAAAGCATAATAAGCATTGAATTATCATAACACGAGCTCTGTCTGATAGCATTATCCTTAATCGAGGAAAAAGGCTTATTTTTCACAATACCTTTATTTTTGTCAAAAACATTCTCAAAATAATAATCCACCTGCCTTTGAACAAAATTCTTGTATTTCTTTAATAGATAATCCGCCTCCGCTTTCCTTATAGAATAAAGAAGCAACGGGAGACTGTCTGGGCTATATTTAAAAATGTGCAGTGGCTTTCCTGATGGAGTGATTGCATTCGCAATAACTCTTTTTCCTGAGAAGATTTCCATGGCATATTCGAGGCTCCTTTTTACTTCACTACCATAGCCAAGGTGAAGGAGTGCTTCAACGCTAAAAGCGAAATCCCTAATATAAAATTGATTAAAATGCCCAAGACTGGTCTGGAAAAATTTACCGTTATAGCATCTTTCAACTATTTTTTGGCATATTTTTTCAGAATTGCCTGAAAATTTTTCAAAACCAACCTTATCTAATCTCCTTGCCCGGAGGAAAATCCTAAACGCCTCAATTAAATGAAGATGGTTAAGCATAAAAGATCAAAAAGAAGAATTGTTTTTAATTGTTTTCCCACTAAAAAAGGCACTTATCACAGAGCTCTGAAAAGTATTTATAAGAGTTTCAAAATAACAAAAATTTGGGGTTATTAGTTGCAATCTCCCAGACTAAAGGATTAGGAGTACAATCCAGAGAATAATGGCAATGGTAGGTTTCCGATAGACTCTCTGCGAGATTTTCAATGATAATAAGTAATTTGCACTACCCAGAACAATGCTCTTATTTGCATAACTTTTATATATATAAGGAAAAGCCGAATTTTTATGATAGGTAAAATTAGGGCTTTTTTGAATAAAAACCAACCGATTGAAAAAGAAATAAAGGAAAGTGAGCTTAAAGATTGGATAGAGGAAGAACTAGAAAAGAGAGTTAATGAGTTCGAAGATGAAACTTATAAAATTGATGAGGAAGTGGGAGCCATAAAGAAATCTATAAATGATAAGTTAGACAACTTAGAAAATGCCAACCTAAAAAATACTCGAATAACTGTAAAAGAAAAACAATATATGGAAGGCAACAGGCAAAGTTTTACCAAAAATCTAAAGAATTTTTTATACAATCTCCCATACAACAGTGACAGTGATTTTTTCCTGCAATCACAAGAAAATTTCTTTGGTGCACTGGACTCATTGAACAAAAACAATCAAAAACCAGTCTCCATTTTAAAGCACTTTTTCGCAAATGAAGTTAGAGACATAGGTAACGACATAAAGAGCATTGAGAACAACTACAAACAAGCAAAAAAAATCTACAAATCTAAGAAAATCGAAACCTTGAAGAAGTGCCTTGATGAAGTTAACGAATATTTTGATGAGACTTCAAAATTAAATGAACAAAAGAAAAAAATTTTTGAAAAAAATAAAGAAGTTTCACAGATGGAGAAAGAAATTAAAAAAATAGAGGATGAAAAACAGAGACTTGAACAAGACACTGGTTACAAAAAATTTCAAGAACTTATAGAAAATAAGAAGAATATAAATGAAAGAATTGAAAAAAACAAGGAAAGAATCCAAGATGAATTATCACAAATAATTCCAGCAGTTAAAAAATTTTCAAGAAACTCTCTTGATGACGAACTTGGAGAATCGCTTTTAAGCTCCGTATCTCATACTCTATATCACTTTGACACCAAAAGAGTCTTAAAATTCTTGGAAAGTCTTCAGAAAAACCTTGAAAAGGGAAATATCGAACTAAAGGATAAAAAAAGGGAAAAAGTACAAAGAGCAATAAAAGGCATAGACGAAGATTTAATAGATACTTACAAGGAAAAACTTTCAAGCTTGAAAAAAGAGAGAAGAAAAATTGAAAATAAAATACAAAATAATCAACTCTTAACAGACTACAGTGAGATAAAGTATAGGCTGGAACATCTTAAGAAAAAATTAGAAAATAAGAAATCAGAAGTGAAACAAGCAGAAGAAAAGAAGTATGAATTGAGAACAAAAAAACCCCCCGAGATAGTTAAAGAGCTCGACGAGGAATTGCAAGACATAAAACTAACACTCTGTGATGAGAAGGATAAAGATTAATTGAGCCACACAAGAAGACGGTAAAATATCTAACTTCTCCAAGTATTCTTGCTTAAAATGTTTAACACAAGGAAAATATCCACCTATCGGGAAAAATATGCTAACAAAAATCTAACGACCAGCCAAGACTCCTTCTTTGATACCTTCAGATTCATATACCTCCCTATCTGAGCCAAGAATAAACGCCTCGACACCACCAATGGAGTCAATAAGCTCCAAACCTTTCTCAGTCCCCATAGCAAAAACGCCTGTTGAAAGTGAGTCTGCCATCGTTGCATTAGAGGCAATTATGGTAACCGAAATACATTTATCAGCCGAATAGCCCGTCTTTGGATTGACCAAATGGTGAAAAGTCTTATTTTCATCAAAAAACCTTTCATAGTTGCCTGAAGTTGCAACTGCCTTGTCTTCCAAAACAAAGTTTAGAAGATAGCCTCCGTCAGGATTTTCTACAGCCAACCTCCACTTTCCATCATTTTTTTTGCCAAGTGCATACATATCCCCCCCAGCATTAACAAGTGCAGACTCAATCCCTAACTTTTCCAGCTCTTCAACAGCTTTATCAACCGCATAACCTTTGGCTATCCCGCCAAAGGTTACTTTAGTAGAATTATCATCAAACCAAATCCTTTTATCCTCCGGGCTTAATTTAATTTTAGAATAACCAACCTTCTTCAGGGTATCATTAATTTCCTCAGCTGAAGGGGGCCTGCCCTTATCTCCAAAGCTATATTCATATAACTCAAGCAAGGGTTGTACAGTTATATCAAAATACCCTCCAGTCATTTCAGAGTAAAATTTGGCCCTTCTGGTGAGAAACATTAAATCATCACTGGCATTCAGCTCCGAAAATTTATTCAATAAACTAACCTCAGAACTATCTTCATACACACTAAATTTTGCCTCTAAACTTTCCATAACACCAAATGACTCATTAAAAGCTTTCTCTGCAAGCTCCCTATCTTCAGCCATCAAGGTTATCGTCACATAAGTTCCCATCACAATCCTGCTTTGCTGAAATTCATGTTTTCCGGAACACGAAATCAAAGCAAAAGCAAAGATTAACAAAAATAAAACAGCCAGCTTTCTCATAGGGAAAAAGAATTTTAGAAAATATAAAAATATTCTTATTGCAGATTGTTTTAGTTATTGTTTAGCAATAAAATTTTTAACAAATTTTTTAAAGTCAATAATATGTCATTTATTTATGCTGAGAATAAAAAAGGAAATAATATTTGAAGGTACAAAAAAAAGTGCAAAAAAAACTATTAATTCTCATGGTATACCTAAAGAATTGGTTATTCCACTCAAGCAACACATAGGAAAAGAAGCTAAACCCATTGTTGAAATAGGGGATAAAGTAAAAAAGTACCAAAAAATAGCTTCTGCCGACGGGAACTTTTCCGCTAATATCCATGCATCGAGTTCAGGTGAAGTCTCTTCAATTGAAAGAAGGATAACGTGTGACGGAGATTTAATGAGTATAGTAATTAAAACCGATGGAAAAGATGAAAAAATTAAGCCAGAAATCAGTGACTCAATGATTGAAAACATAAAATCAGCAGGAATAGTTGGTATGGGGGGAGCATGTTTTCCTACCCACATAAAGCTTTCCCCTGACAAAACATGTGATACTTACATCTTAAATGGATGTGAATGTGAGCCCTACTTAACAAGTGACTTAAGAATTATGATTGAAGAACCAGATAAAGTCATAAATGGTTTCAAGATTCTTATGAAAACTGCAGGAATCAAACGAGGTATAATAGGTGTTGAGGAAAAAGATGCGTATGATAGCCTTAGTAAATATATAGAACCAAGTGACAACATAACAATAAGATTATTGAAACCAAAATACCCCCAAGGAGCTGAGAAAATACTTATTTATAACCTTTTGGGCAGGAAGACCCCAACTGGAAAAATACCTTCAGAGGTAGGAGTTATAGTCAATAATGTCTCTACGGCAAAAGCAGTGAACGACGCCGCAGAAGGACTTCCAGTTGTAGAGAGGGTAGTAACAGTCTCAGGAAATTCAGGAGTGCCTAAGAACATACTTGTGAAGATAGGCACTAAGTTTAATGATATACTTGAGTATTGCTCTGATAAAGTTATCGCAGGAGGACCTATGATGGGCAGGACAACACACACTCTAGAAGTTCCCGTTACAAAGGGAATAAATGGAATAACCCTGCTTGGAGAAGAAGAAGATGAATATGAAAACTGCATAAGGTGCGGGAGTTGTATAGAAACCTGCCCTATGAACCTTATGCCCGCAAAGCTTGCAAATTACTCCTCCCAGGGACTTTACGATATGGCAAAAGAGTATTACCTTTACGATTGCTTTGAGTGCGGCTCATGTGCTTATGTGTGTCCCTGCCGAATACCCATTGTTCAACTAATAAAAACCGCAAAAAAGGAGTTTCAATATGCAAATAAGTAGTTCACCACACATAAAAACCAGAATTAAAAAAAACAACATAATGGCACTGGTGTTAACGGCTCTGCTACCCGTAGTGATTGCATCAGTTTATTTCTTTGGCCTGGAAGCTTTATTGCTCATAATCACAAGTGTTACCACGTCTTGGATAACCGACATAGTAATGCAAAAATTAACAAAAAATAAACAAGGCCTTCTTAACTTATCTTCTATTTTAACAGGCCTTTTGCTTGCGTTAGTACTACCACCAACGGCTCCATTATGGATAGCTGCAACTGGGTCTTTTATAGCAGTAAGCGTGGGCAAATATGCCTTTGGAATAGGCAACAGCATTTTCAACCCAGCCCTTTTAGGAAGAGCATTTTTAGTTATCTCCTGGCCCAACTTGATGTCAAGCTGGATTACACCTGATGGAGTGACAAAAGCGACGCCCTTAGCAAACGAAACCATAACAGAAAGCAATTTTCAATTATTCATTGGAAACGTGGGCGGATGCCTAGGAGAAACATCCGCGGCTGCAGTTCTAATTGGAGGATTATTCTTAATATATACAAGAATCATTGATTGGAAAATACCAACAATTTACATTGGCTCGGTTGTTTTTTTATCAGGATTAGCAGGAGGAGATCCTCTAAAGCAATTTATGGCTGGCGGGCTTCTTTTAGGAGCCTTTTTCATGGCTACAGATTATGTAACATCACCATTAACAAATAAAGGAAAAATATATTTTGCTTTGGGTTGCGGTATTTTAACCTTTTTATTCAGATTTTATTCCACTATGCCAGAGGGAGTAATGTATTCTATATTACTTATGAATGCACTTACCCCGCTGATTGACAAAATAACAACTCCAAAACCTTTTGGTTACAATGAAAAAACTTAAACAAATAGCAACACTTGTAATTATTGTAGTTTCGGCCTGCATTATAATTATAAGCGCCCATATGCAAACAAATCCAATTATAGGGGAGAGACAGGAAGCTTTGATAAATGAAAAGATGAGAGCCATATTCCCCGAGCTCACTGAAACTAAACAAATAGGCAACGGAGAAAATAGAGAATTTTCTCTTTATAATATTCTGAAAAACGAAGAGATCATAGGTTATGCCGCCATAACGTCAACTTATGGTTATCAGTCAGAGATAAGAGTGCTTGCTGGATTTTATCCGGACAAAAAAATAAAAAGGTTACTAATATTGGAGCAATCCGAGACACCTGGTCTGGGTTCCCAAATTACAAAAGAGAGCTTTTTAAAACAGTTTGAGGGGATAGAGCGTGGAGAAACGGCTCTATCTAAAGAAA
>CAZBGG010000014.1:7239-16269 GCA_964491305.1 uncultured Methanosarcinales archaeon | reverse complement strand
TAATAATCTGATTCAAAGCCTGCAATCCCCGGTTGAAGATTCTGATGCAGCTACACGGGAATATGTTGATGCTAATGTAGGAGCAGGTACAGGTGGTCATGAATGTTATTACCTTGATCCCATTCATAGTTGTATAAGTCCCTTTGTCGAATTAAATGGTTTATATAAGGGGCATAAAATTTGTTGTGATATTGATGATACCAGTCATCTTCACAAAAAAATGTTTGTAACATCTGTTGGTTACAGGGGTGATTTGGGCGGAGAATTAGGGGCAGATGAAAAATGTCAGGAGAGGGCTGAAGCGGCCAATTTAGACGGCACATTCAAAGCATGGTTGTTGGGTGAAGAAAATAATAGAATCCAGGATAAATTTGAAGATGCAACTTATGTTAATATGAGGTCCCAGGTTATAATTACTACTTTTTTAAATTATGACCACAGCGATAGAGGCTGGGAAAATTTAGAAAATTCAATCGCATACGATGAATTTGGAAGGGCTATTGATTCCAATGTATTGGCATGGACAGGGATTAATATAGGAGGTAGTAAAAGTTCATATACGTGTGAAGATTGGAGCACAAGAGGGTCAAGTGGGCATTATGGTAGTGTAGATCATAAAAATAATGATTGGTTTTTATTAAGCTCGGGAAATTGTCAGTCTAGTTATCGTCTTATATGTGCAGAGGTTTGATAAAAAGGGACTCCATTGTAATTTATTGACACCTTCAAATAGTAACTTTTTTATATACATCCTCAACCCCGGCAGCTTTATGAGTGATGTATTTACTTACAACAGAAGAAATGAGCTTCAGGAAGTGTACAAGAATAGTCTTAATGATGAAGATGTTTCAGATAAGGTAAGGGCTATGATACTTTTGCGGGAGCTTAGTACATATGAACCGGTTGATTCTCAAGTAGCCAACCAGTATAGGGCGGGCAGATATCTTTTTGACAAGGAGCAAGGGGGGAGCTTGGTTTATATGATGGCTGTTGAAGGCCTGGTGGGACTTTTTAACACGGGCAAGGAAAAGTATGTTATTGCCATTACTGAAAAAGGCGAAGAAGCCTCTAAAAAGGGCAAGATTCCTGGTTTTGGTCATCTTTAGACATCCATTGGTGAACACACCAGTGGAATAATCAGATTTAAAAGGTTCATTAAAAAAATATAAAAGGAAGCTAAATTCCATGCTACCCATGAGGGATGCATTGAAAAAGAGGCTTGGAAAGGGTTTAGTTGTCTGTGCTGAAGGTTACCTTTTTGAGATGGAGAGGAGAGGTTATATGAAGGCTGGTCCTTTTGTTCCTGAAGTTGTTCTTGACCATCCCGAGGCATTGAGAGAATTGCATCGTGAATTCTTAAGGGCTGGCTCTGATGTGATGGTTGCCTTTACCTATTACGCCCATAGGGATAAAATGGAGGTTGTTGGAAGGGAAAGAGATATTGAAAAACTTAACAGACAGGCCTTGAGGATTGCTAAATATGTTGCCGCAGAAGGGAATGCTCTGATGGCTGGCAATATTTGCAACACATGGGTTTATAACCCTGATGACCCTAAATCGTGGAGAGTGGTTCACGATATGTTTGATGAGCAGGTTAGATGGGCTAAAGAGGAAGGGGCAGATTTTGTTATTGCTGAGACCTTGTTTTATCTAGGGGAGGCTTTTATAGCTCTTGAGGTTATTAAAAAATATGGATTAGAGGCGGTTGTAACTCTTGCTCCTTTTCATAAAAGGACTCTTGATGGCTCCACTTATGAAGATGCCTGCAAGTTCTTAAAGAAACATGGAGCTACTGTTGTTGGTCTGAATTGTGGGATGGGTCCAAAAACTATGCTTCCCCTCCTTAAAAAGATTCGAAAAGAAGTTGAAGGAGAAATAGCTGCTCTTCCTGTCCCATATAGGACTACTGATTCTGCTCCAAACTTCCAAAAACTGAAAAAAGGTAAGAATCAGGCTTTCCCAGTGTTATTGGACCCTTTTTTATTGGATAGAGAAGAGGTATCTTTTTTTGCCTCTGAAGCTTCAAATATAGGTATAAATTATATTGGGCTTTGTTGTGGAGGGGCACCTCATTTTATTAGGGCCATGGCCGAAACGGTTGGCAGGGCGCCTGAAGCGAGCAAATACTCCCCTGATATCTCTTTGCACTCTATGTTGGGGTCAGGTGTAAAAGATCACAATAAGGCTTATAAATCCGATTGGAAATAAATAATTGGTTTTCCAAAACAATAAATATTTTAAAGTGTGAATTGTATTACCAAGGTAGGTGGGATAAAATGCTTAGAAACATTAATGGACTTTTTAAAAAGGAAGATATAGAAAAAAAAACTTTTGAGACCTTCAGCAGGCTTTCAAAGGAAAATTCTATGCCTGAATATAAGTATGGCTCTAGACCGGATGATGAAGAAAGTACTAATGAAGAAGAATGAGTTATGAGGCTAAAAGAAGATTAAGGGGTTGTTATATCTCAAGAATACAGAGTAGTAGTTCTATTAATGCCTACAGACAATGCCCCAGGAAGTACTTTTACAGTTATATAGAAGGCTTGCCTAAAAGGCCGAATATCTATCAGATAAGAGGGAAAATCGCACATCAGGTTCTTGAAGATTTCTTTAAGGTAGATATATCAAAGTTATCTACTTCTAATTTTGAATTCAGCATGAAAATACTTCTCCAGGATATGCTCTCACGTCTGTGGGAGGGCTCAAAAGAGGAATTTAAGGAGCTTGATCTTAACAAAGGAGAAATTGAGGGTTATAAGCAGGAAACGCAGCATATGATTCAATGCTGGTTTCTTGATTTCCTTAACAGATTCAAGGAGTTGGAAAAGGAGGTTGGGTTCAAGGAGGCATTTAATAGGTTGGCTCCAGTTTCTGAAGAGCACTTTGTATCACAGGATATAGGTGTCCAGGGCTATGTAGATGCTATTTATAAGGATGAAAAAGGAATTATAATTGTTGATTATAAAACTTCAAAAAAAGATGACATTACTGATGATTATAGGCTACAGCTTGCGATATACAGCCTTTTGTATCATGAAAAGTATGGCATTTATCCTTACAAAGCGGGTTTGAATCTTTTAAGGCACGGTGAGAGACTTATAGATGTAAGTGAAGACTTGCTGGAATTTGGAAGAAATGAGCTGAAAAATATTCACTTATGCACCAGGTCAAAAGATGTAAGGGAATATCCAAGGAATCCTTCTATTTTGTGTAAATGGAGTAGTGGTCAATGCGACTTCTATGAAGAGTGCCTTAAGAATGTAAAATGAAAAACATGGACTTCCCCTTTTTTCTAGGTAGGGGGGATTAGAAGTTTAATAGGGGAGAGCCCATGTTTACACACAAAGATTCCCTGAACCTTTGCTATGATTAGGAGGCCGGTTCCCATCCGCCTAGGTGGGGGGTTAGAATCAGCGGCGAATAGAGAACCGGCGTGATCATGTTTCTTCTTTTACCACAAGATTTTGTGGTGGTCGGCGCATTTCCTGCATCCACATTATACCTATTTTTACCATTGCCTTGTTGAACTTATCTGAAACTTTGTACCTTTTGTTGTACAGGTCGTATTCAATAATTCCCATGCCTTTCATGGGTGTAAGTATTCTATCGTAAAATTGTCTTTTGTTATAGGATAGCTTAACTTTTTTCCCTTCATAACCCTGCTCATTTAATTTGGCTGTGAGTTTACCCTCGTGGAGAGAGTTGGCAAAAAAAGACATCTCAGTTTTACCTATCTCTCCGTTGTTGTTTTTCATCTCATCTATCAATAATCTTGCTACGATATTCTGTTGTCTGGTGGCAAATATTACTTCATATATATCATCCGGCATATTGAACTGATCAAATAATATCACCATTATACGAATATTAAGAACAAGACTAATATATAAATATTTCGATTAGTATACATATAACTATATTAATATTTGCTTTTTTTCCATTTTTTTAGAAAATTTCTTCTCCAGTTCGATAAACTTTTATAAAAGTGTATTATGTGGGTTTGAATGGAATATTCTGAACTTGCAAGAGTTTATGAGGAGATTAATTCTACAAGCAAAAGGCTTGAAAAAACCTTGATAATCAGCTCGCTGCTGGAAAAAACTCCTGATAATGATTTAAGCACGATGCTTCTGCTTTTGGAAGGCAAAATTTTCCACTACTGGCAGAAACTAAAGCTGGGTGTTGCTGCCAAGACTGTTGTAAAAGCGATAAGTGTTTCTTCCGGAAAAGACTCCAGTACTATTGAATATGAATGGAGAGATGCTGGTGATTTGGGACTTGTTGCTGAGAAATTGATTAAAAGCAAAGTACAGACTACTTTATTTTCAGGGAAGCTCAGTGTAAATAAGGTTTATGATAACATAGCAAAACTTGGCTCTCTTGAAGGGCATGGGGCTGTCGAAAAAAAGGTCAAGCTGATTGCTGAGTTGTTGACTAGTGCAGAGCCGGTTGAAGCCAAGTATATAGTTAGGACTGTTTTGGAGGACTTAAGGGTTGGTGTTGGTGAAGGGTTGCTAAAGGACGCTATTGTTTGGGCATTCTTTAAGAAGGAATTAGGTCTTAAATACGATTCAGAAAACAATAAGCTAATCCTGCCAGATGATAACAGGGAGCACTATGATAAGTATGTAAATGCTGTTCTTTATGCTTTCAATATAAAAAGTGACTTTGCAGAAGTCATAAAGATTGCCAAGGATGAAGGTTATCAGGGTCTTTTAGATGTTGAAGTTACTTTAGGAAAACCAATGAAGTCAATGCTCTTTCAGAAGGCGAAGGATATAGACGAGGCTTTTGAAACGGTTGGTAGGCCTGCTGCTCTGGAGTACAAATATGATGGCTTCAGGGTTCAGATTCATTTTAGTAATGGAGAAGTTAAACTTTTCACAAGGCGTCAGGAAGATGTTACCGAGCAATTTCCTGATGTTATAAGTAGTGTTAAGAGCAATCTAAAGGCAGAGGAAGCGATCCTTGATGCGGAAATAGTTGGCTTTAATCCCAAAACTAATCAATATATATCGTTTCAGGAGGTATCCCAAAGAATAAGAAGAAAATATGATATTCCAAAACTTCAGGAAAAGTTCCCTGTGGAGGTCAATGTTTTTGATATAATGTACTTAAATGGGGAGAAAAAACTTGAAGTTCCATTTCATGAGAGGAGAAAACTTATTTTTGACATCCTTGAGCCTATGGAGCGCAAAATTGTCCTTTCAAGAATTATGGTTACAGATAACAGGGATGAAGCAAATACTTTTTATAATGAGGCTCTTGATAGGGGGGAGGAAGGTATAATGGTAAAAAATCTTGATGCTTTCTATAAACCTGGCTCCAGAGTAGGTTTTGGTGTTAAGCTCAAGCCAGTAATGGATTCTCTTGATCTTGTAGTTTTAAAAGCTGAATGGGGTGAAGGTAAGAGAGCGACCTGGCTTACCAGCTACACTTTGGCTGTAAAAACAGATGAAGGTCTAAAAGAGGTTGGAAAGGTCTCTACAGGGCTTAAAGAGCTTCCTGGTGAGGGCTTTACCTTTTCAGAGATGACTGAGATATTAAAGCCTCTTATTACATCAGAAAAGGGGAGGGAGGTTTTCCTAAGACCTGAAGTTGTGATTGAGGTGAATTATGAAGAGGTTCAAAAATCCAAGGCCTACAGCAGCGGCTATGCTTTGAGGTTCCCAAGGTTCATAAGGCTAAGGGAAGAAAGGTCTGTTGAAGATATAGATGATATTTCTACACTGGAGAAGATTTATAAGAAGCAAAGGAACAGGTGATCAAATCCTTATTCTATATGCTTTATGATTTCTGTTTGAAAACATTTATAAAAAAATAAAATATTGCCTCATCTATTATGAAAAATAAAGTTCATATACAAAAACCGAACCATAGGCTCCTGAATAATCTAGGTGGTACTGTGGTGGATATGCATTTTCACACTAAGTACTCTGATGGAAGCGCTACTATTGATTCTCTCATAAGGAGAGCCAAAAAACTAGGTATTGGAGTTGCAGTGACTGATCATAATGAGGTCGCAGGTGCTGTGGAAGCTTTCAATAACAACGAAGGGGTTCTGGTGATTCCTGGTATAGAGGTATCGTGTATTGAGGGCCCTCATATTTTGCTGTATTTTTACGATATCAGGGAATTGGTGCTTTTTTTTGAGAATTTCCTGAAAGAGAAAAAAAATGGAAATCCTTACATGGCTGTTGAGGCGACCGTTGAAGAAGTCCTGAAAGAATCAAGCAAATATAAATGTTTTAAGGTGGCAGCTCACCCATTTGGGTACATGGCTGCTAACTGTGGTCTTCTAAAGGCAGTGAGAAAAAAATATATTGCTGATGATGTTCTTAAAAAAATAGATGGTGTTGAGGTTTTATGTGGTGCGATGAACAGATATTTGAATAAAAGGGCCCAGGTTTATGCTGAAAGTTATGGGACTCTTTATACAGGCGGTAGTGATGGTCATTGCCTTTTTCAGTTAGGCCAGGTTGTAACGGTTGGAAAAGGTAAAACCGTGGCTGAGTTTTTAGATTCCTTAAAAGATAAAGAAAATTTGGTTGTAGGACGGGAGGCTCGCTCGATTCCCAAGGTGATAAGTGTTGGGAAGTGTGTTGGGGCGCATATGCATTATGCTTACCCTTCCGTTAAAATACAATCCAGGATGTTTTATAGCAGGACAGTGCATTTTAGAAAGGCCATAACTGGCAAGATATTTAATAACGGGGTTGCAAAAAAGATAGGGAAGGCAGCCTTCCGAAGACTATAAAATTTTTAAATATGCTGCTGTTGCCTTATTCTGTTCCTTTTTGAGGATTGATTATGCCCCCATAGTTCAGCCTGGATAGAACACAGGCTTGCGGAGCCTGAAACCTGGGTTCAAATCCCAGTGGGGGCGTTTGGTTTTTATCCGACCCCGATTATTTTTCCATCAGTACTTTCTTTTGTCCTGAGTAAAGACCCATCTGACTCATTTGTTCATATTGGGATTGTGTAAGGCTCAATGGGTTTATAGTGAACTGATATTTTTCTTTTATCTTTGCGCATATTCTTTTTATTTCTCCGGAATCTATGTCATCCCCTATTAAGAGTACATTGGCTCTATCAGGGTATTCTTTTCCATGAAGTATTATTTTGTTGAGTCCTGGAAGCTCTTTTACCTCCTCTATGAATTTGTCCATTATGCGAAGCTCCATTTTAAAGACGGAGGCTAGAAACTCTACTTTTTTGTTTTTTTTTAACTTATAAAGCTTAAATCTGCTAATTTTTGAGATTTCTACGATTTCAAGCTTATTTAATTTATCAAGTATCCTGAAAGTGGTAGCCATGGGGATCTTAGCTTCTTCAGATAACTCCTGGAGATAGAATTCCCTTCCTGTATCTTTAAAGAGTGTCTTTAGAATTGCGATGATCTTGTCATCAAATAGCTCTTCAAAGATTGAGATCTCTTCCATGTTTTCCATAAGAGATTGTATCTGTAGGGTAATATTTAAACGTTTTCATTTTTGAAAACATATTTCATTTTTGAAAATTATTTTCAAAAGTGAAAACAAGAAGTTAGAGTCCAAAATTTTTTACTTTCAGCCATTTAATATTTTTGAAGAATTATTTTTTAATAGGTGGTAGTTTTACTTATGTATTAGATATAAACAAAATCAAACTGAAAAATTTTGTAAAAATATTTTAGAAATAGGTGGGGAAGAGGATATCTATTTTCTCATCCTTCTTCTTTTCTCTTTGTTCATTCTTTTACGCTGCCACTTCCATCTCATCTGGCCTTTCTTTTTCCATCTTCTGGAGCTTCTTTTCATTATTTTTACCTCTTGAATTAATTTGTAAGACTCTTTTTAAAGCAGGTTTAAGAATTTATATAAAAGATTTTGGTTTTTTGCAAAAATATTTAAATCTGCAGATGACTTAAGCACTCATATGGAAACTTTAGATTGTATCAGCAGCAGAAGAAGCATTAGGAAATTTAAGAATGAGCCTGTGGAATGGATAAAAATAGGCAAAATACTTGAAGCGGGCTCGATGGCTCCATCGGCTGGTAATTTGCAGGATTTCCGGATAATGGCCGTAACTGACGAAGGCAAAAGAAAAAAGATTGCAAATTATTGTATGGACCAGCTTTGGATGGTTGATGCTCCAGTATTTATAGTTGTCAGCTCAACATATGAGAAAACAAAAAGATTCTATGGTTTAAGGGGGGAGAGGCTCTATTCTATACAGAGTGCTGCCGCAGCTGTTCAGAATATGCTCTTAGCTGCCCATGCCCAGGGCCTGGGAGCTTGTTGGGTCGGCGCATTTGATGAGGATTCAGTGGAGGGCTTGTTGAATGTTCCTGATTATTGCAGGGTTCAGGCCATTATACCTGTTGGTTATCCTGATGAGGTTGTTCCTTGTCCACCTAAATATGGAGTGGAGCAGTTGTGCCATCTAAACACGTTTGGGGACAATGCTGGCAAGGTTTGGGACGTGAGGAAGGATTTATTGAAGGAATGGGCGCCTTACGTTGAAGAAACTGTTGATTTTTGCAAGAATAGTTTCAATGATGGTGGAAGTAAGTTGGGGGACAGGATTACTGGTCATATGAAGAAGCTTAAGGATAAGATTTCTAAGAAGTAATTTATTAGTTATATTATATAATTAGTAAAATATAGTCTTTACTTTGACAATATTTAAATAGTTGGCTTGTTGTAATAGAAAGATATAAAAGGAAGAAGTGACATTGACTTCATTACACCTTCGGGTGTTTTTAGTGTAGGGGTTTAAAGCGAACTTTCGTTTGAGTGCTTTTTGGGTTTTGTTTTCGGAACTCAGAGAGCCAAAAAAAAGCATAAGGAGAGGGGAAAAAATGGATTTTGTTGTGAAAAAGGCCTTGGAACAATCAGGGGAAGATACTGGGGGTGTTGAAGTAAAGCCGGCCAATATAAAAGTTATTGGAAGTGGCGGCGCAGGTAACAATATGGTTAGCTGGCTATATAAAAAAGGTATAGAGGGTGCTGAAATAATTGCAACCAATACTGACCAGCAACATTTG
>CAZBGG010000014.1:0-7229 GCA_964491305.1 uncultured Methanosarcinales archaeon | reverse complement strand
GAGCGTAACTGAAGCTGATAAGAAATTCCTTATAGGAAGAGATGTAACTAGGGGTCTTGGCTGCGGTGGTTTCCCACAGAAAGGTGCAGAGGCTGCACAGGAGTCCATGCAAGCTCTCAAGGAATCTCTCAAGGATGCTGATATGGCTTTTGTCTGCGCGGGAATGGGAGGTGGAACCGGCACAGGTGCAGCACCCATTATTGCTAATGTGGCCAGGGAATCAGGCTCCATAGTTATCGGTACGGTAACCATGCCTTTTAAGATTGAAAGGGCCAGGGTCGACAAGGCGGAGTTTGGCTTGTCTCAGCTTAGGAAAGTCTCAGATACGGTTATAGTTATTGATAATAACAGGTTGGTAACTATTGCAGGTAACTTGCCGATTCAACAAGCATTTTCAGTGGCCAATGAGTTGATTTCCACCATGATTAAGGGAATCGTTGAAACTATTGCTGTACCAAGTCTTGTCAACCTGGATTATGCAGATGTAAAAACCATTATGACCAATGGAGGCGTGGCGGCCATAGGTGTTGGCAGTTCAGATACAAATAACAGAGTAGAGGAGTCAGTAAAAGGCGCTCTAAGTAATCCTCTCCTTGATATCAACTACGAGGGAGCTACAGGTGCACTGATCCATGTTGAAGGAGGTCCGGATCTAACTTTGGAAGAGATAAATTCCATAGGTGAGCTTGTGACTGAATCAATGGATGCTGATGCTAATTGCATCTGGGGTGCCCGTGTAAGGGATGATATGAAGGGCAAATTAACCGTCATGACAATAATTACCGGTGTCAATTCACCTTGGATCCTTGGTAAGAAGCAGGGTAATAATGAAGCTCCTGAGAAAGAGGAGATGGATGCCATGAGGGATGAACTGGGCATAGAAGTCATCAGATAACTTTCTTATTTTCTTTTTGTCTCCCAACCACCCCAACAAAATGGAGACAGGGGGCGTCTAAGCCCCTTTTTTTCTTTTTTTACAAATAGTGCATCAAGTTATAGGAAGGCCTTTCTTGTATTAATTCTATGGAGATTTACTTGGTCTTAAGCGCTTTAGGTATGGCATAAACAAGATAGATTATAGCGATTACCAAAAATATCTGGAGAAATAGATTTAACAGGTGGTAATCCAGAAAAAAATAAGGTTCTATCTTTTCTATGGTTTCAAAAAACACAATGTATAGTGCGATGTAACCTATTGAAATAAATAGCATTTTGTGTTCCCCAAGATTTGCGCCGGACAAATGTTTATATATCAATCCAAGAATTACGCTTATGATGACAATAATTGAAATATACCAGAAGTCACCTATGGAAAATCCTTGTTGCTGGGAGAAAGCGGCCATGGCTATGCTCAGGGCCAATGCGATTCCAAGACTTGCTCCTCTGCCGAATTTATCAGCAACGGTAGCATTCAACACGCTTCCAAATACTAATAGATATATTATGAAATCAATACCTGTGCTGTTCTCCTGATAGGTCTCCAGTAAACTTGCATTGCCCTGCAAGAGGTCGATGGGTGAACCAAGCACGATAAGGGGCGAAAAAACCAAAAAAACCATTAAGAGAGTTAGTTTTGAATTCATAACCTTTTCTCTGGAGTCAGTTATTTAAAAAATTTTCTTATTTTTTGGCTTTAATGTTTGGCTTTGTTTTTTTGGTTTGTTTTTTTATACTTTTGTTCTTTTCTTCTATAATTATTGTATCTCCCTTTGCAAAGAAATCTTTTGCAAATTTTAGCCTTTCTTTACTATCTGCATAAACTGTTATGAGCTTTTCTCCCTTCTTGACTTTATCATACTTGTGTATATGAAGATAAACCCCTGCTTTGCTGTCCAATGGGGCGCCTGCTAACTTGGCTACCCTGTTTATGGCCTTATTATCTATATGGAGTACTACGCCTGTCTTTTTAGCCTTAAGAGTCTCTTTGTATCTTCCAAGCTCTATTTGCTCCGGAAATGCTATTTTTGTTCCCTGGGCTTCGATAATCTCAATGAATTTCTCATATGCCTGTCCTGATTCAAGGATTTTTTTAGCCAGTCTCCATCCTTGTCCCTTTTTAGATTTGTTAACCAGCTCAAAGATGTATCCTGCAAGGCGTATTGATTTATTTTTTAGGTCTATTGCTGCATTTTCAGAGTTTTGTAGTGTCCAAAGGACGTCCCTTGCTTCTAAGGCTGGGCCTATACCATTGCCAATGGGCTGTGCACCATCGGTTATCACAACTTTTACCTCAATACCTATCTTTTTTCCTATGCTCTTGAATTTTTCTTTTAGGAGTTTGGCTCTTTCTAAGCATTCAGTCTTGCATCCTTCTCCAACTGGGATATCTATAAGGACATGGGTTGCGGATACAGATTTCTTTTTTGCAAGGATACTTGCCAACAGCTGTCCAATGGGATCCAACGACATAGGATGCTCAACTTTTATTATCTTATCATCTGCAGGGGCAAGGTTCATTGAACCTCCCCACATAATGCATCCTCCTACTTTTTTTACTATTTTTTTCATGTCTTCTAAAGGGTATGAAACATTGCATAGGACCTCTGCGGTATCTGCAGTTCCAGCGGCGCTTGTTATGGACCTTGAGCTGGTTTTTGGGATATAGAGCCCCGCAGCAGCCACTATGGGCACAACTATCATAGTTGTTCTGTTTCCTGCCACTCCCCCGATGCAATGCTTGTCGACCACTACTTTTTTATTTATGTTAAGGGTTTGGCCGGTATTAATTATGCATTTAATCAAGTGGACTATTTCATCTTCAGTTAACTCATAAATATACGTAGAGGCCACAAAATACGTAAGCTCAATTTCATTAAGGCGGCCATCTACTATGTCATTGACTATATCTTTCATTTCTCTATAGCCTAGTTCTTTGCCCTTTAGCTTATTTTGGATATGCTCAACGGATTTTGGTTTCTGTTCGATTGAGATACTGACTATATCATCATCATTGGCATTAATTGCCGTGTAGACTTCCTTGAATAACCCTATTTGTCCTGGAAGCAATATTTCGTGAGAATCGGTTATGTCCAGAATTGCAGTTAACTCCTTTTTCCCCTTTTTTATCCTTACCCTGTCTGCAAAGTGAAGCTCATATTTTTTGGCATCCTTGCTGTTCATCAGTGCGATTTTTGGGTTCCCTGTACTTATAGCCAAGTCCTTTACTCTTAATTTCATCTGCTTTCTACCTCCCGGGAGTGTTCTTCAAAATTTTCCAGACAGCATTTGCTGCTTTCAAAAAAAAAGCAAGAATAATTTATTTAAATTTTTAGGTTGAGTGGACTTGATTGGAATAAGTTCTGGAGGTTTTTCCACGCCTGTTTTTAAATTTAACAATAGCTTTGGCTAATTTCATAGGTCCTATTATTTCGATTTTAGAAAACATCTGGTAGGTTATAATCCTTTCTTCAAATGCCTCCAGTACAGGTATATCCCATTTAACAATTGTTCCCTTTTTTTGATGGTTCATTACTTTTGAAGGGTGCATTGTGCCTACAGCATACTCTGTCTCCATTTGTGCTATCTTAGATACTGTATCGATGACCTTTATGTTTTCTTGTGGGATAGATGTCCTGTTTTTCACGTGAAGTAAAACCTTTATTCTGGAAGTTTCTCCTTCCCGTCCAGGGATCTTTTTAATCTCTTTTTTGATTGTTACGGGGGACCTTTCAAGGTAATAGAATACTAATCCTACTATTACAAGCAATATTATTATGAAAAGCGGCCTATAATTCAAAGTGAATTCCACTGATTTTGTTTCTCCCGGCTCAAGTTGTATGTCCCAAACTATATACCTATGTCCATCAATCCGCTTAAGATCATAGTCTGGTTCAGCGGAAGTAAAAAAAGAGGCAAAAAGACTTGAGGGGCGGGTCAGCTCTTCAGTAGTTTTAATATTTCCTTGATTAGAAATACTTATGGTTTCTCTCTCCCTAAGGAATGCCTTCTTGGTATCACTCTCAATATTTACATCTACATAACCTAATATTTGCAACTCCCTCTCAATTGCACTATAAGTTCTGTTTCTGGCAGGAATGCTTTTTTCAATTCTAATCAAATCTTTCCTGGGGGACATTGAGTCGGGATAATTCAGGACTAAAGAAACCTCTTTGTTTTCGTTTGGTCCGAGGGGTACCCTGAATTCTTTGTTGTTGTCAGGATTTTCTTTGCTTTTTACGTTAAGGACATACTCGCTGATGTTAAGATGGTTTTGGTTAGATAGGAATATGCTCAGCTCACCCTCATCTGTAGGCTTCATCTCCTGAGGCAGTTCAATGTCAACATTCACCACAGGCACGTATTCTGCTCTCATGCTTCCTGAACTTAGAAATATCGGAAAAACCCCTTCTATAACTTCACCGGTTTTTGTGGATTCCACTCTATAGGGCATGTTGTATCTTCCGGGTGTCAGCCTGGGGTCTACTGGTGTTATTCTCACATATGTTTCAAGAGTATCTCCTGCTTCTACCGTCCTTTTAGTGATAATAGGAGTAGTTATAGTACTCCAGCTTGATTTATCCGGAAATGTATAATGCAATCTATGAGCTTCTTCACCTTTGTTCTCAACTAAAAGAGTGAAATTAGCCTCATGGTTGTGAGGTACACTGTTATCGTGGATCTGAAGATCCACCTCCAGTTCAGCGTAAGCCAAATGAAGCGACATCAAAAACAGCACCAATAGTGAAATCAATTTTATTTTCATAAAAAACCCCCTTGTTTTCTTTTGTCGTGTAGTAATATGTTTAAATAATTTTCGGTAACTTATTGCTATTGGTATATGAAAATGAAAATTATAGGCTTTATTTTCAGTTTGTATTTTACTTTATGCTTTGAATTGGACAGAAATCTTTATAAATGGCTGGTTTACCCATCAAACAACACCGTTGACATTGGTAAGCTGCCTCCGTGGCTTAGCGGTATAGCGCGGCCTTGGTATTATTGCGAAAACAAAAAGGCCGAGGTCCCGGGTTCGATTCCCGGCGGAGGCTTTTTCTTTTTCGTGTGCTCTTTTATGCTCGTAAAGCCTGGGTTCGACGCTTATGTATTGTTTTTTCCTGCAAGTTAAGCTTAACGGATTTCTAGATTTGTCTTTGTTCAAACAAAAATCTTTATAAAGTGCCTTGTTATACGGGAGAGGATGGTATTTACACTAAAAAGGACACATTATTGTAACCAATTGAGGGAAAGTGATGTTGATAGGATAATAAATTTGAATGGTTTTGTTCATAACAGGAGAGACCATGGTGGTATAATTTTTATTGATTTAAGGGATAGGCACGGTCTTACACAGATTGTATTTGATCCAAAATTCGATAAAAAGTGCCATGAGAACGCTGATTCTTTAAGAAGGGAAGATGTGGTTGCTGTTAGGGGTAAAGTTTACAAAAGAATTGAAGGAATGGAGAATCTCTCCCTTGAAACAGGCAGTATTGAAGTTTATGTGAGCGAGCTTGAGATTGTTGGAAAGGCAGAAACGCCTCCTTTGGAGGTTGATGATAGGGTGATTGCAAATGATGAACAAAGGCTTAGATATAGGTATATAGACCTTAGAAGACCTATCATGCAAAATAACCTTCTTATTCGTCATAAGGTAGTAAATTCTGCTAGGGAGTTTTTTAATGCCAATGATTTTCTTGAAATTGAGACACCAACGCTAGTGCGCTCTACTCCCGAAGGGGCCAGGGATTTTCTCGTACCAAGCAGGGTTAATCCAGGTAATTTCTATGCCTTGCCTCAGTCACCTCAGCTATACAAGCAGATTCTGATGATTTCGGGTGTAGATAGGTACTACCAGGTTGCCAGATGTCTAAGGGATGAAGATTTAAGGGCTGACAGGCAGCCAGAGCATACTCAGCTGGATTTTGAGATGAGTTTTGTGGATAGCAATGACATCATGAGTTTTGTTGAAGGAATGCTGAAGAAAATATTCAAAGATGTCCTAAAAGAAGACCTTGAAATACCGTTTAAAAGGATTGCTCACGATGAGGCAATGTCAAAATATGGTACTGACAAGCCGGATATAAGATATGGTCTTGAGCTGAAAGATGTCAGCGAAATTGTAGAGGGTTGTGGTGTTGAGGTTTTTAATAAAGCAGTTAAGAGCGGTGGAATGGTAAAATGCATTAATCCACAACATGATTTTGGCAGAAAAGAAATTGATTCTTTAATTGATTTTTGTACGAAAAATGGGGCGAAAGGCATGGCTTGGATGAAGGTGACAGATGCCGGTCTTGAGTCAAACATCGCTAAATTTTTTGATGAAAACACTAAAGATAGACTTTTGGAAGCCACAGGGGCTAAACCTGGGAGTGTTTTGATGTTTATTGCTGATTCCGTTGACACGACCAACAAGGTTCTTGATTTATTAAGGCAGGAGCTTGCAAAAAGAATGGGATTAATTGATGTTGACGAAAAGAAATTTGTTTGGATAACTGATTTCCCTTTATTCACATGGGATGAAGAAGATGAAAAATGGGAGCCTGAGCATCATATGTTTAGCATGCCTAAAAATGAGCATATGAAATATCTGGACACGGACCCTGGAAAAGTGAAAGGGGATCTTTTTGACTTGGCACTAAATGGCACTGAGCTTGGTTCGGGTAGCATAAGAATCCACGACCCTGATATACAAAAAAAAGTGATGAATATTATCGGGCTAGAGGAGAAGGAAGCTACGGAAAAGTTTGGCTTTTTATTGGAAGCTTATAAGTATGGAAGTCCAGTTCATGGCGGCATGGGACTTGGCTTGGACAGGCTGCTTGCTTTATTGATTGGTAAGCACGATATCAGGGAAGTAATAGCATTTCCAAAAAACAAGGCAGCGCAATGTCCGATGGATGGTAGTCCCAGCAAGGTTGGTAAAGATCAGCTAAAAGAATTACACATAAAGAATTTGGGTTGATCAATAAGATTTTTTCAATATATTTTTTTTTAACTTCTTTAGTTCATCTGTGTATATTTCTTTTGGGAATAGTTTATGAAAAGAGCTATCTTTTATTTGTCTTCTCTTCAAATAATCATGATATGAATCGCTTCCTCTGCATATGCCCTGCAGATATGAGCGTATATCCTGAATCTGGACTTCTACTATGAAATCTTTTGGATTGTCTTTGAGATATTCCATATGCTCTCTTACTGAAGAGTTTATTTCCTGATTATCTCTTGTCAAGGATATCATCTTTTCAAGCAACCTTGTTGAGGGATGTGGTAGGGTGATATCATATACCGCT
>CAZBGG010000013.1:0-16705 GCA_964491305.1 uncultured Methanosarcinales archaeon | reverse complement strand
TTTCTTCAAGCACCAGACTACTATTAACCAGGATAGTATTTTTAAAAATTCCTTCATTCGTAAAATTTATACTCTTTTTTCCAAAAATAACATCCCTATTAACATTTGTAGCGTTTAAAGTCCAGGTAATATTTGATACATCTCTTCCGTCATCTGCAAAGAAAATAATTTCCATGCTAGGATAAGCATCAAAGGGTATATCATAGCTTAAGAAATTTTCACCCCCGCCTATCTTTCTCTTCTTAGAGTTCTTTTTCTCGAACCAGCTGTAATTTACAGGGTCGTAATCGGGGTCGTACACAGAAGTCATAAAATTTATTGTTTTATTCTCCTTGCAATCTATTATGGGATTAGTTTCGTTCGAGGTATTCGAGAATCCACTTCCCGCAGGATATTCGACACTCCAGTTTATCAGAGGAGGAATATTTAAATTTTTTATTTCAAATGAAAATACTTCGCTGGTTACTGAATTATTGTCCGAAACACTTATATTTACCCAGTATAGGCCAACATCTTCTCTTTCTGGAGTGAAATCCAAAGTACCTGTGGTCATATTTCCTGGCTCAAGTCGAATATTTTCAAACTCAAAGAGATCCTTTTCGGTGTAAAACGTACCATTCAAGCTTGTAAAATTAATAACTTCTGCTGAAAGGTCAAGTAAAGTTCCTGTTCTATTATGTTCAACATCTGCCGCCGTGATATCTATAGTTGTTCTGGATTGCTCCTCTAAATCGTCCCACTCGCTCATATTTGAAACATTCTCAACAAAGAATGGCGGAAAATTAATTTCGCTAACATTTACAGTTATAGTCTCAGTTGTATTGGCGGTACCATCTGACACCCAAATGCCCACTTCATAGAGACCATCATCAGAGGGAGTAAAATTAATTAATCCTGTAGAAGAATTTATGTAAAAATCCTTTTCAGGAGACGCATTGTGACCGAAGGTAAGAGTATCCTGCCAATCATAATCCTCTGCCTCAATTTGTTGAGAGTATGGAATTGTCTGAGTTGCATTTATATCATGGATAGATGTAAAATAAGGCTCATGGTTTTCAGTAATATTGAGGACAAGTGTTGTCCAGTTATAAAGGCCGTAAGTATCATTAACAGAAATATTAATACGGTGAAATCCTTTAGATTCTGGCACGAAAGATATGTTTCCAACAGCATCATCATCAATAGAGCCTTTATACATTGTGCTTACATTAAAAAGGGATGAGTTGTCAGAAAATGAGTCAATCATACCATCATAATCAAATGCAGTGAAAATCAATTCCAAGCTCACATTCACCCTTATTTGGTTGTTTGGAACACTAACAGGATACATTAATGGGGGTATGGGATTATCAATTACTTCAAGCATGAAACTATAATTATTCCATGAACCATGGCTGTCATTAACATAGATAGTTATATTGTGTTCCCCAACCAATCCCTGATATCTTGGCAAAAAGGAAAAGTTCCAGGATTTATTACCCACCCTCTCACCGGGGTCTAGCTCGGGAAAATCTGTAGTGAAGTTCAATATATTACCGTCATCCGTGCCATTTACAACCAGCGTAAACTTATTGTGCTGCATAACTGCTTGGTTCTCAAAGGGAATAATCTCTGGTCTTTCATTTGGCATTATCTCAAGGTTGAAAATTTCCGAAGTGTTAAAAAAACCATCACTGACAGTAACATTCACTGTATAATTACCTTTATCACCCGACAAGGTATTCATTTCAAGCAAACCGGTAGTTGAGTTTATATCAATATTAGAGATATTATTAGAATCTACATAATAGGTTAAATTATCAAAATGCCGATCGTGTGCCTTTACTTGCAGGTAAAAATAGACATTCTCATAGGTAACCTGGTCATCTATTTCCTCAATAACAGGAGGCTCGTTTACAAAGCTTACATTAAGTTTCACCTCATTGCTATGGGCATACTCATAGTTGTCAAAAACAGAGAAAGTCACGTTTGCAGTCCCAAAAAAATTCTTATCAGGATAGAAACTAACCACTGACGTACTCTCATTTATATCAATTGTTATGTTGTCAAAATCTTCAGTAGTAAAATTATGAGAAAACTCTAATCTAAATCCAGTAGTAACCTCAGTAAGGGTACCATTTGTATCCGGGTCATAAAAGTGCCTGCTTAAATTTAAATAATTGGTCAAATTGGTATTCTCATCCCATGTTATGTTTTCTATAGTTTTGTTAAATACGGGAGGCCTATTGACATTTGTTACATTGACATCCCAGCTATGATTATCTTTTTCTCCCTCTATATCTTCCACAACAACAGTAACATTCTGAACACCTGCATCAAAATCTTCTATTAAAGGGGAATATGTAGCTTTTGAACGGTTTACTTCAATTTTTGACGAGTTAAGCTTTTCACTCTCCTTGCCGTTCAGCAGCCAGGTAAATGTAAGCTCGTCCCCATGAGGTATATCCACATCAGTAACATTAACATACATATCTATTGAAGAGTTCTCAGCAACAACAGGTTCTTCAGGATATACAGAAACTATTTCGGGAGGATCGTTTACATTAGCCACGTTAAAATTAACTCTTACCATTGAAGATTCGCCAACTGCATTATCTGCAATTATATGAAAAGAATAATTGCCAACATGCCTATATGTAGGGGTAAAGTTAATCAATGAAGAAGTTTCGTTATGATTATACCTTTCAAAGCAATAGAACCTTACACCACTATCCTGTGAAGTATCAGTAAAATTTATAGGGAGGTTTTCTTCAGAATCATTAACCCTGATCATATGCTGAAAATTAACATCTTGTGTAAGATTAAATACCTGATTATTCTCAGGACTTATAAAGGAAGGCATACCTAATGTAAGGCAAGGTAAAATGCCATATATTGCAAGTGTAAAAACCACCAAATAAATCTCTTTTTTTCTCATTTTACAAATTTCGCAAGCTCCGGATTAACCCAAATATCCTTGTACTCACAACCCGGTACAGGATTATCCTTAGTAAGTATTAAAATTTTTTGGCCAGCAACTGATTTTGTGTTGAGTATCCTTTTTTCATAATCAAGCAATTGCTCATTACCCGTAACCCTTATGTCCGGAACATCCCAAGAGCCCTTAACGCCCTCTCTTTGGGTACCTTTGCCATATATTTCAAGATATTTAATTATTTTCTTTGCCTCATGCTTATTCCTGGGCTTGAAAGAAATTATGTACTCCACAGTCCTTGCAACCTTTTTACCATTAACTGATTCATATTTTGCCTTTCTTTCATGACCCCATTTATCATCCCATAAAACAGCAGAAGAGCGCTTGCAAACGTTGTAATTCACCATCACCCCGCTCTTAGATAGTTCATTAAGTATCTTACGGCCATGTTCAATATCTTCAAAATACATCGCATAATTTATGGTTGTAATCGAATCATCGTTTAATACATCTGCATAGTCATTATCAAAGGATACGGAATACCTATCTACATTATAGCCTGTAAAACCTTCAGAAAACACCATGGTATCAGCCTCCCTTTTAGCCTCCTCATGAGTTACAGCATCAAAATCACTAACCAGTTGCTTCAACTGTTCATCAAAATGCTTCAAATAACTATAAGAGAAAATTTCTCTGTTCTTTTGTATCCTTTTTTTAGCAGACTCCATTTTTTTCTTTTGGTATAGCTCCTTAGTCTTTACGTAAAAAACTCTCGCAGGATATGCCAAAAGAAGAATGATTAAAAGATAGAACAGGATTTGAAGCATGCGGTTTCCTTCTTCGCCATTAGGAGTATCCTCATCAACACAAGGAGGACAGGGACCTCCACAATCGACACCTTCCTCACATAGAATGCTACCATCCTCCATAATATGACAATTCCTTATTCCATCGTCACAAGTAGGACAAGGGGGACAGGGACCGCCGCAATCAATCCCCTCTTCACATAAGATACTACCATTTTCCATAACATGACAGTTTTGCATACCATCATCACAAGTAGCTTCTGCGCAAACCCCATCAATGCAATAAAGCCAATCATCACAATCATCATCATCCGAGCAAACATCACCTTCCTCCACAACACATGGAGGGCAAGGACCACCGCAATCAACTCCCTCTTCGCATAATATGCTACCATCATCCATTCTGTGACAATTTTGTATACCATCATCACAAGTAGCCTCGTAATCACAGGCCCTCTCCATATCTGGCTCAACTTCACCGGGACAATTTGTTGACCAAGTGCATTCCCTTTCTTGAAGACCATCTAAGCCCATACCACTATCAATATCATAATCAGGATTAAGTTCACAATCCCCCCAATCACTACAATTAACATTCCACAGACGGCATTCTGTTTCCCTGGGAGCTGAAGTACCGCCGCCTCCTGAATCCCTGGGACTACCACCGCCGGTACCATCAGTGGTATCATCTTCAGGTCTTTCAGTCTCCTCAACGTATATCTCAAATTCATTTGAGTAATTTTTAACACCATATGGATTAGTTGCCGTAAAATAAGCATTACAGGGACCAGTGTCACTAGTACCAGCATCATAGTTAGGATAGTAAGAAACTACTTTGCTATCCGGATCAATATCAATGTGTATATTAAAACAATGAAGGTCAAGAAAAGTATAAGTATAGTTAAGAGGAAAATCATCAATATCCTTGAAATACTCATCCAGTGATTTATGATAAGTAGTATAACCCTCCTTTAGCTCAATGTAATCACTAGTGTTTGAAGTGTAATTCTGTATTCGCACAACCTGGCTACTATAACTAACATTTAGAAAAATATTTTTGGAAGTTTTATTGTTGTCACAAGAGGAATTATCAAACAAAACAGGGGTAATTTTAATTTTTTCGGGCCTTTCCCCCAGATCCTGCTTTATGTTGCCGTATATTGTTATGTTTCCCTGTTCCTCATCTATCTCTGCATATTCTGAGTCTATATAATGAGTAATACTATCTCCATCATTATCTGTAGAATTTAACATGCATTTATACCTATGTCTCAAAATCCCATCCTTCCTTGCTTCGAGATCAAAAGTACAGTTATGATCAATAACTTGAGGAGGCGAGTTTATACAGATCCTTGTAGTTCCATCCGTTGTTAACTTCCCTGTTAAAGATGATTTTTCATATTTTTCAAAATCATAAAAAAATACTATGCCAGAAAATAGAAATAACAATAGTAAGGCCAAAATCAAAATTACATTATACTTCCCTTGCATCATTTTTTATATTAGTATTCTGTAATTATCTAATATATAAATATAATGCATTTAAAAAATAAAATCCTTTGCTCTTAATAACAAATAACGAACATATATAATCCATAAAATTCCTCAATTGTCAACAAATATAGTTCGTGAAGGAGAAAATTTATAAATGTGAAGTTTCAGGGAAAAGATTATGGTTGAGATTCGCACTAGGTTGGCTCTGTTGTTATTGGTTGTGATAATATTCTCCTCAATTATGACGACGCTTGCCTTCGTAAATCTTGAAAAAATATACCAAGAACGCGAAGAGAAGTTTGAGGTTACCAATGAACCTAGCTCAGGTAGCGTTTCTGTAGAATTGCAAAATAAAAATCAACAGGAAGTAGATGATTCTCATCCAGGGGACGTGAGAATAAAAATTGATGGAGGCCTTGAAGATGTCAAATGAATTAAATAACAAGATTGTTGTAAGTATCCTGATAGTTGCTATAATAGTTTCCATAGGAGGTACAACCGCTGTTCTATACAAAATGAACCAGATTACAGAGATAACTGGCTCGAAGATAACCGGACAAGCCACAGGAGAAGTAAAAATTGATATCTCCGACCTTCTGGCAATTGACATTGACCCTGAAAATAGCGAGATAAATTTTGGAAGTTGTGATCCTTCAGGGATTCCAACAGGAGGGAATGCAAGTATATCCTCTGAAATGACTGAAGCAGAGATAAACTCCACTACAGATTTAAGTTGCTCAGATAGTAACCTGCATAATGAGGTCGATGGAACATACATTGGCATACTCAATGTAGGGAACGTAGAGGCAGTAGTAACAATGACAAGTACCCAAACCGGGTCGGGACTTCTCAATGCAGAAGGCTCCCAATTTTTTTACAGGACAGTAAGTCCAAGTGTGGGAGGAGGTTGCACAGGTACCCAAGATGAATATACAGAAATAACCAATACAGGAGCAGACTACGATGTTTGTGGAGAACTTTCCTCAGGTGATGATAATGCAGTTTGGCTCTATACAAATCTAACGATTCCTAAAAACGCAGACACTGGAAGCTCAGAGAACACAGCAGTACTAGAATTCACAGCAGGATCCATTTCCCCTACTTAAGAAGGTGAGCAAAGTATGAAAAGGTTTTTTTTAATCTTAATGTTTACTCTGGCTTTGATACCTATGGTGAATTCCATAGGCATAAGTCCACCCGTTCACGAGACTAATTTTGAGCCAGGAAAAACCGAAAGTTATAGACATAACATAGTCAACACACTTGATGAAGTCATAACAGTTAAGGTTGAACCTTCTGGAGATCTAGAGCCCTACATAGAGTTAAAAGAAGAGGAAATGGAAATAGATGCTAATGGAGTTGGAACTTTATCTTATGAAGTAAATCAACCGGAAGAACTATCCCCCGGATGGCACGAGGTAGAGTTCCTTATAAAAGATAAAACCAATAGAGGAGGGGGGATGTTTTCTCTTAGGTTATCCGTCATTGGAAAACTGAGGATTTTTGTGCCTTATCCAGATATTTATGCAGAGCCAAAAATGGATATAAATGACATAAATAAAGGAGAGGACATAGAGTTCGAAATTGAAATAAAAAATAGAGGCACTGAGGACATAGTTGACTCAAACTTGAAATTAGATTTTTTTTATGACGATGAACTTATAGAGGAACTGGTCTATGAAAATATTGATATTAGCAGACTTGAAAGCTACACCATAGAAGAAAGAATTGAAAGTAATAACTTCAACGAAGGATTACACAAAGCAAAAGGAACATACAATTATGGAAAAGAGAAAAAATTCCAGGAACCTTTCAAAATAGGGGCTTTCGATGTTGATTTAATAAATTATTCAAAGAAAATTTACACTGAAGGCGTATCACCCGTTTCAGTTACACTAAGGAATAAATGGAACGGGATTATAGAAGGAACCAGTATCCATTTAACCATCAATGGAAAAACTTTCCGCTCTGTCGATGAAACCCTCGAAGCATTTGAAGAAAAGACTTATAAAGTATATTTAGATAAAGAAGACCTTGACGCAGGTAGCATATATGAAGCTCAACTCACCATATTTTTTGGAAATGACGAAAAAACCAAAAACATAACACTCACCGCGGTTGAAAGAAAAAATAAACCAACAATTGATGAACCAAAAGATACTACTACAGAAACCTCAATTATATTTAACCCGACGATATACCTTATCATTATCGCAGTCCTTCTCGCATTAATGAATATCATACTCTTAAGGAATAAAAAATGAAAGGCAGAACTTTTCTCCTCCTTTTTGTTTTAATAATACTAATGGTGCCAATCTCAACTTACATTATCTATAATACTTCAAAGGTCTATGATTACAAAAAAATACCAATGGAAGTTGAAGTAAACGAATATACGGGGATTGCTGTAACAAACGAGTCACTTAATTTTGGAGTTGTAAGACCAGGAAACAAAGCCAGAAAAAGTATCAGTATTGAATCAACTTACAAAGTACCCGTAATAGTAAATATAGGAATTAATGGGAATATTAAAGATTTTATAATACATGAAGAAAATTCAATCCTAAAACCCAATGAATCAAAAGAATTAAACTTCACCGCCGACATACCTAAGGACTCTGAAAAGGGAAAATATGTGGGAAACGCCACTATAACCATTCTATCATCATAGGTCAGCATTAGTGATTATATAAGCAATTAGTTCCAGATACAACCTTGTTCTTTCGTCCATAAGAGTTTCGCCATACTCACACATAGAATCCCCTTCCAATGTGTTTGAAACTGTTTTTATGGCAAGAGCTGGCAAAGAATTAGCCATCGCAGCCTTCAAAAAACCAACAGTTTCCATATCAACCAGATTAGGCCTTCTTAACTCTCCTCCAAAATATTCCTCAAGTTTGGGCACCTTATCTTCCAGGAAATTCAATTTCTTTTGAAAATCCATAAATATAGAAGAACTGGCAATATAAGCATCAAAAATAGGTATTTTCAAAGGTGAGCCAAGGGCTAATTTCACCAGCCTCTCGTCGCTGGAGAAAATCCTTTCCCCTACAAAAGGGAACTCACCAATCTTAAGAGAGGAATCAAACCCACTGGCATCCAAATCCGAATCGATACACGCTGAGACGATACCTAAGTCGCCAATGGATCTACCTTTTTCCAAAGAACCTGCCATACCTGTAAAAAATAAGACATCGGGTTTAAACTCAGAAATAACTTTCTGTGTGACTGCTGCTGCAGAAACTTTACCAATTCCACCCACTGCTAATTTGACATCAACATCGTCCCATTTCTCACTTCCCGTAAGAAATCTCTTAAAAACATCTAACTCATCCGCTAGAGCTGAAATAATTGCTATTCTTTTTATCCTCATCCATCCAACACGACAAAACAACTTTAAAAAATTTTCCATTTGCCGTATAAATCCGCAAAGTAATCAAAACAAATTTTCATATCACACCGTCTATATTTACTCCACTATAACAAGAATTATTTTCCATCACCAAAAATTGCAATACATCATTGGAAAAATTCAACCTGGACCAGTTAACAGTAAATTTGTACAAGCCTTAAAAGAAAAGTAACAAACAATAATCAAAAGAATCTGGATCTCAAAGAAGGTTTCTAACTCTATCTAAGTTTGCAGCAACTTCTTCACCTTTCTTAGTAAGCGACAAAAGCTTGAGCCTACCAGTCTTATTAAAAACAACTATTCCTGCCTTCTCCATCTGCTGCAAAATCTTTACCACGTGAGAATATGTACAATCTATCTGCTTGGCAAGTGATGAAGCATAAACTTCACTTTTTGCATTGTACAACCCCAACAGCATCAACGTCGGCTTTTCCCTGAAGAAAACATTAAATATCTTCTCATCTCCCATATAAGTCACCTTCTCTACTTTCTTTTCACTTCTTGAATATTTATTTTCTATAATAGCTTTTCCAAGCTATTTATAGTAAAATATATTACGTTAACTAAAAGAGATTTTAAATCATTTATATTTTTTTTCATTTATATGGTTGAAGAAAATTTACTAAAATTTTTCCCTTTCGATGTTGTAAGGGAACAACAAAAGGATTTTGTTTTTGATCTTGCAAGAGCACTAGAGCAAAAACAAAGCTTTATAGCTCATGCACCTACAGGCATTGGCAAAACCGCAGCTGTTCTTACTCCGGTAATCTTGTATGCTCTGGAAAACAAAAAAAATGTATTTTTTCTTACCTCCAGGCAAACTCAACATAAGATTGCCCTGGAAACTCTTGAAAAGATAAAAGAAAAGAACAATATTGACCTAAGTGTAATTGATATCATCGGCAGAAAATGGATGTGCGCACAACCAAATGTAGACAAATTGTACTCAGGAGAGTTTTATGAGCTTTGCAAAAGCCTTAGAGAATCCGAGAAATGCGAGTTTTACAATAACACAAAGAACAAGAATAAATTAACAGTCGAGGCAAAAAAAACAATTTCTGAGATAGAGAAGGAAATTAACGAAACATCTGAACTTGTCAAGGCTTGTGAAAAAAGCGAACTCTGTCCCTATGAGTTAACCATGCATATGTCAATGAATGCTGATGTTGTTGTTGGGGATTACTATTATGTTTTCCATCCATCAATCTCAAACCTTTTTCTAAATAAGTCCGGAAAAGAACTGGAAGATAGTATAGTAATAGTTGATGAAGCCCACAATTTACCATCAAGACTGATGGAGCTTGCCACTTCAAAAATATCATCTATTAACATAAAAAGAGCAATAAGTGAAGCCCGAAAATATAATTACAATGAAACCATCCAAATGCTAAATATGCTGATGGATGTCCTTTTAAAGCTTTCATCTCATCTTAAAAATTATGAAGAAGAGATTGTAAGAAAACAAACTTTTTCTGAATTAGTTGGCAGAGAAATTGATTTATCACAACTTGCCGATGATATGGAGCATATTGCTGATGAAATAAGAGAAAAACAGAAGCAGAGTTATATAGGCGGTATCGCAAATTTTCTCTTTAATTGGCTTGAACAACCGGAGGAGGGCTTTGCAAAGATCATATCAGTAAAAATTTTTAAGGGAGAAAAGACAGTTGAGCTTTCTAATTATTGTTTAGACCCTTCAGTTCTAAGCAAGAATATAATAGAAAGATCTACTTCAACGATACTTATGTCGGGAACGCTTGTCCCCCCAAGGATGTATAAAGATTTAATAGGGGTTGAAAGGACATTTGAAAAGACCTACATGAGCCCTTTCCCACCTAGAAACCAGCTTAATTTGATAGTCCCAAAGACTACTACAAAATACTCAAAGAGGAGTGAGAGCCAATTTCTAAACATTGCTAAAGAATGTGCTTCAATTACTAATGCAGTTAATGGTAATAGTATTCTTTTTTTCCCCAGCTACTATATAAGAGACAAAGTTGCTGAGAGTTTTCAGAAACTTTCTGAAAAAACAGTATTTTTTGAAGGAGCCGGAATGACCGCTTCAGATAGGGATGTCTTGCTCGAAAAATTCAGAAAATATAGTGGAGTTGGAGCAGTTCTATTGGGTGTTGTTTCAGGGAGTTTTTACGAGGGGATTGATCTCCCAGGTGACCTTTTGAAGTGTGTCGTAGTTGTGGGACTTCCTTTTCAACAGCCCGATTTGAAAACAAAAAAACTAATTGAATACTATGATAAAAAATTTGGTAAAGGGTGGGATTACGGTTATGTTTTTCCAGCTTTTAATAAGACACTACAATCAGCCGGCAGATGTATAAGAAGCGAATCAGATAGGGGTGTTATTGTTTTCCTTGATGAGAGGTACCTATGGAGCAATTATCAAAGATGTTTTCCAAAAGATATGAAACCTAAAGTAACAAATAATCCATCTATTGAAATAAAAAAATTTTTTGAAAAAAACTAATTTCTCTTTATTGATTCTTTATTGAAACCCTCACAGTATATACTATCAGAAACCCGCTTTTACTGAGTCTTGAACCTTAGTAGTCATTTTATATGGTTACTTTGATTACTAAATAAAATTTATTGGACCTTTTCAAGACTGATAACAAATTCCTTTTCTTTTATCTTTACTTTTGTTTCGTTCTTGTAGTGAGTAAGGCTTTCTCCGATGTGCAGCTCTATTGCCCCCGTCTTCTCTTTTATAAGATTGCTTAAGTGTTCTAGTCTTTGTCCCATTTTGTGCTCAGTTTCAATGTTTAAGGCAATCATTTCATTTTTATTGAGGCCATCCTTTTTACGTAGGTTTTGTACTCTCCTAGTGATCTCTCTTGCATAACCCTCTGTTTTAAGTTCAGGCGTTTGGGTAGTATCAAGATAAATATGACCATTCCTGAATTCAGTTTCAATTAAGTTTTCTGGAATAACTCTCTCTACCTTCACATGAACATTTGTAATCAATAACTCTTCACCATCCACTGTTACTTTGTGCCCAGTACCTTCCAATTCCCTAAGTAGTACTTCAGTGTTTGTTGCAAGAATTCTTTCGACGACCTTATCCTTCTTTCTTCCAAAGTCTTTGCCAATTTTTCCAACATCTGGTTTCACTATAGAATTGATTTCTTTAATCTTGTCTTTAATCTCAATTTCTCTAATATTAGTGAGACTCTTTATTATCTCCGACATCCCCTTTGCTGCTTTCTCAATATCCTTTTCCAATGTAACTATGGTTACTCTCTTCAGGGGCCACCTTTGTCCAAGTTGTGCTTGTTCTCTACTATAAAGAATACTCTGGATGATATCTTTTGCTATCTCCAGGTTTTTTTCGAGTCCAGTATCTATGTCATCTTCCCGCACTTTCGGCCAAGAATGCTCGTGTATGCTTTCCTCTTCAAGACCAAAGCTCTCTCTAAGATGTTGATAGATATCTTCTGTTATCATAGGGCACACGGGAGCAAATATTTTCAGAGTGTTCAATAAAACTTCATAAGTTACATTGAGCACAACTTGTTTTTCAACATCACTACCTCCAGACATCTTGTCCCTTGAAAGTTGTATGTAAGTTCTTGAAAGCTCTATGAACAATTCCTCTGCAACACCAGGAGTTTCCGTAAGCATGTATTGCTCCATAAAATCTGTTTGCTTTTTAATACAAGAATTCATCTTCGACATAATGTATTTCTCCGCAGTACCCAGTTTTGATTTATCGGTCCTTTTTGGTTTAATATTATTTGTTTCAGAAAATTCCAAAACAAGATTCATCAGGTTCCATAGGATACCAAGATTTTTGTACTTTATCTTCATATCATCAAAATTATAGTTTATATCCTGGCCAGGGTTTGTTCCCCCAATGATGTAATATCTGAAAGTGTCTGCACCATATTTTTCAATAACTTCCTCAGGCAATATGTAGTTGCCAAGACTTTTTGACATCTTTCTGCCATAAGCATCCTGAACAAATCCATGCATATAGACTGATTTAAAGGAAGGCCTGTTCATGCTAACCATACTTGCAACGAACAAAAGGTTAAACCATCCCCTTATCTGGTCAATCCCCTCAAGAATAAAATCCGCAGGATACATTTCCTCAAAAAGATCGCTTCTTTTAGGATAATCAATACAATTCCACGAAGCAGAACCAGCATCAATCCATACATCCAGAATATCCGGCTCCCTAATCATCTTTCCCCCGCATTCACAGTTCCATTTAACATTATCTATCCAAGGCTTGTGAAGGTCTTTTGGGATTTTGTCAGTGTGTTTTCTTAATTCTTCTACTGAGCCAATAACTATGTATTCATCACATTTGTTGCATTTCCAAACGGGTAAAGGAGTCCCCCAATATCTTTGTCTTGTAATCCCGTTATCCCTTAGATTTTCAAGCCATGTATCATAATTCTTGCTACCTGCGTACTCGGGGACCCAGTATATGCTCCTGTTCAGTTCTCTCATATTTTCTTTTAGGTCTTCAACCCTAAAAAACCATTGACTTGTTGTCCGATAAACAATTGGCTTCTTGCACCTCCAACAATGAGCATAGTCATGTTGGAGATTCTCTTTCTTTATGAGTGCATTTTTCTTCTCAAAATAATCTACAAATTTACTATCATCAGTCTTTGCAATCCATCCCCTGAAAGGGCCCATCTTTTCAGAGAACATACCTTTATCATCCAACTCGTTTAGTGGTGGTATACCTTCTCTATGCCCTACTTCATAATCTTCAGGACCACATCCAGGAGCCATGTGAACCATACCTGTTCCTGCCTCTGTTGTTACATATTCTTCACCTCCGACAATGGAGTGGATTTTTGGCGATTTGTCATATAGCTCTTTGTAAATATCCTCAAGTTCCTCATACAAAGGATGAATGTATTTAATTCCAAGAAGTTCTTCCCCTTTGAATTCATCAATTATAGTATATTCTTTCCCTATCTTTTCTTTGACTACATAATCAACAAGTTCCTTTGCAATAAACCATATTTCATCTCCCACCTTGGTTTTAACATAATCTATTTTAGGATTAACCATCACACCCAGGTTGAAAGGAATGGTCCATGGAGTTGTTGTCCAGACAAGCAAGAATTCATTTTCAGTACCAGAAATTTTAAATTTAAGATAAATTGATTTATCACTTACGTTGTAATATTCCAATTCATGTTTTGCAAGAGCTGTTGCGCATTTTGGGCACCAAGTCATGGTTTTTTCTCCCAAGTAAAGCCTATTATTTTCATGGGCCTTTTTTATTAACCACCATTCCCCTTCGATGTATTCTTCCTTTATTGGCTGATAAGCGTTTTCAAAATCCATCCATACACCCAAGCGAGTGAAATCCTTATTCATTTCATTCATGTTCTTTATGGCAAGCTTTTTGCATTCTTTCACAAAATTAGAAACCCCCATCTTTTCAATATCTTTTTTGTCTTCAATGCCCAGCTCTTTCATGGTCGCCATTTCTGTGGGCATACCATGCATATCGTATCCTGCTCTATCCCATACATCATATCCGCACATCCTCTTAAACCTTAAGATAGAGTCCTTTAAACTCTTGTTCCATGCAGTGCCTATGTGCACCTTTCCTGAGGTATAAGGTGGACCATCAAGAAAATAGAATTTCTTATTCCCTTTATTTTTCCTTTTAATCTTTTCCCAGACCTTATCTTTTTCCCAAAAACTTAATATCTTTTCTTCTGTTTCTCTGAAGTTGTAGCTTGCCATATTAATCCCTTCAACGAATGAAAAATATTCTATATTTAAATATATCGCATCTTCTTTCTAAAAAAATATTTTCTTGGAACACCTTATGTAATCCAGATGCAAGTCACCAATTCATTGATTTTTTAATTTTAGTTTGTTCTATTTTATCACAAATGATTTTTATTCCAAAACTATTTAATATTCCCTGTGATTTTTTCCTTCCATGGTTACAACAATAATAGACTGCTACACTGATGAACCTGCAGGCCTGGGTGTACCACCATACCTGGGTACGTATCCAAGATACATCTATGGAAAAACCGAGGACAAATGCTTCTACTTGACAATAGATGACATACGCCTTTATATGAGATATAATCTTACTATACCTAAAACAAAGACACATGAAAAAACCAGGATAGGTATTTACAATCTAACTAAAAATTATTTGCACGTCAAAGATATCTTAAACAAAACAAACCATCTTATAGTAATTCTAGGAGTACATGTTCCAGGTAAATATCTTAGTGCCATACCTGGCACATTGAAAGAACTAACTCCCGTTGTTAAGAATATGAATTGCAAAAAAACGCTCACCGGCCCTGCAGCAACTCAATATGGAACACAACTTTATGGTGGGGGATTTAAAGAGAGAACTGACATAACATACTTTGATGAAATAAAACCTTCAATGGTAAGTGATTATGAAGAGATTTCCAATGTTGCTTTAAAAGGAGCTGGTATTGTAAGTCAAATTCCGGATCTGAGGATAGCAGAAATTGAAACGGGAAGAGGTTGTTCTCGTTCTCCCGGATGCGGATATTGCACTGAGCCTTTAAAGAATGTTTTAGAGTTTAGAAAAAAGGATGATATTTTAAAAGAAATTAGAAGACTATATGAAGAGGGTATAAGGCATTTTCGCCTTGGAAAACAGAGCTGCTTTTATACCTATGGGACTTCAGAAGATATAAAAGCTTTGCTTAAGCCAATATCAAAAATGAAACCAGAGATGCTGCATATTGATAACGCCAACCCTCAGATGGTTACAGAGGAAAAAACAAAAGCAATTGCTGAATACTGCACACCGGGAAATATTGCAGCATTTGGAGTTGAAAGTTTTGACCCAGAAGTCCAAAAAAAAAATAATCTCAATTGTGATAACCAAATGGTCTATAAAGCCATCAAAATCATAAATAGGATAGGTGGACAAAGGTCGAAGCAGGGAATGCACTATTTTCTGCCGGGAATTAACCTCCTTTATGGTCTCGATGGTGAAAGCAAAAGAACCAATGATTATAACTATGAAAATTTAAAACGTTTTTTGGAAGAGGATTTGCTTATAAGAAGAATTAATATACGTAAGGTGACTCCTTTGGAAGGTACAAAATTATATGAAGAAGCGGGCAACAAATTCTTAAAAAAAAACAAAAAATTTTATTGGAAATGGAGGAATTGTATAAGACAGAAAATTGATTACCCCATGCTCCAAAAACTTTCTCCTGAAGACACTATCATGAAAAATGTTAGGGCAGAAGTATATGATGGCAAAACTACCTTTTGCAGACAGATAGGTTCATATCCTTTGATTGTTGGAGTAAAAAAAAGATTAGAGCTTGGAAGATTCTATGACATCAAAGTTACAGGACATATGCTGAGAAGCATAATAGGCGAAGAGATTAATAGTACATAAGTTTATTAAATCACGTTTTACTTGTCTTTGACCCATCTCCATACTTTATTGCTTCAAAAATGGATAAAGGAGGAATATTAAGAACCTCAAATTCTCTTATTACATGATCAAATTGCTTCTGTAGATACTTCCCCGATTTGCTACTAAACTGATACACCAAAAATTTACCTTCAGGCCTTAGGCACATGTAAGTTTCCTTCATTAATTTTTCTTTGCTATGTTTATCAAAAAATGACAAGGGTATTCCCGATAGAACATAATCTGCTTTCTCTATTCCATGTTTTCTTAGAATCCTCCTTATATCCTGAGCATTTCCCTCTTCTACTATAAGCCCAGGCATATTCCTTCCCCTTAATTGCTTAGCAAAGTTCCTGTTCTTTTCAATAGCTATTAATTTTGAATTTTTACACATTTTTTCAAGTATAGGAAAGGTAAATACACCAGTAGCCGGACCATATTCAACAATCACATTTTCCTTGCTAAAATCAATTTTTTTGCATAATCTTTTTACGCCATATCTTGAAGAAGGAGCTATCGAAGCTATATCCTTATCAAATATCAAATTTTTAATGTACGTTACTGAACCCATAGCAATGCACAACAAGTAATTTTATTTAAATATTTTGTTCCAAGCGACAGTGTTAACTAAAAGACATATAAATGATGAGTGTTTTCCT
>CAZBGG010000012.1:0-16914 GCA_964491305.1 uncultured Methanosarcinales archaeon | reverse complement strand
ATTAAAAGAATTTATGTATTTAAATTGATGATAAGTTAACACTGTCTCACCTATATGGAGAATAGAATCTTTTTGGTTTCTATCTATTAAAAAAGGACAAGAGATTTTTGATGAAATAAAGTTAATAGAAGGGCATTCTCCTCTGACTTTATCCATGCAACAATCTAAAAAAATTAAAAGTTTTGGATTTTTTTTCAATACTTTTTTCATTTCTTGTTTTAATTTGGATTCTGAACCAAAAATTACATCTCTTTTGTCTAACTCAATACCTCTGTCTTTCTCAAAAAACCTCATTACATTAGAATTTTCAGTTTGCCCTATTATGAAAAAACTCCCATGACCCCGTGGAACAAGAGAATTTGTATGATCGGGTTCCCTTAAAAAGGGAGTAGTACTTAAACAATCTGCATCTCCTGGCCTGAAAATAAAAGTTTCATCGTAATCGTATATTATAGAGAAACCTAGTGGTATTCTGAATACAAAGCCCCGTGGGTCGGTATAATAATTTCTCAATGTATATTTACCTCACAAACAAAATGTCCAAAATATTTAAAACATATTTTTATACTTTTCTATCCTAGTGTTGAAAGGAATATCTAAACCTAACTCACCTAGTTTTTTGTAGGAACTTGACCATCTATAAAGCGTTTTCCTTAGAATTTTACGATTTTTAGTAACTTCCACAACCAGAGTAGTCCCTTTTTGCATCTGCTTTACGCACCCTAATTTCTTCTTTAATATGTATTTCATTCTTTTTCCTCACAATACATCACCGGGAGTTTTGTCACTATTACATCGCTACAGTTTAACACAATACCCGGAAAAAACAAAAAATAATTAATATATTAAGGATATAACATTGTAAGATGAAATTTATTGAACTTTTAAGGCTTATAAAACCTCTGAAAAGAGAGGACAAAAAAGCCATTGATGAGAGCTCTCTTAGTCTAGAGAAAGAAGATATTTCTAGAATTGTTCCTTTGATAAAACAAAAAAAAGTGTCTTTTGTAGAAAGCTCCCTTAATGTATCAAAGAATCTTTTGCCTTCAAAAAGCTTCTATTCCCTTGTTTCAAACAGCACAGAAGAAGAGATAGTGAATTATGTTGAAAGGTTAAACAATAAGATACTTAAAAACCATAAAGAAAGACATATAAAGATTTTTTCAAAAAATGCGATGGAAAATATATCTAAGTTTATTGGTAAGAACATAGAAGGTTTTCCCATAATTAAAAAAGCCATAGCACTTCAATTATTTGCCATAGACAGAATCCATATACTTCTACTGGGAGACCCGGGCACCGGAAAAACTGATATGCTAAGGGATGCCACCGGACTCCATCCAATAAGCACCTTCGGACTGGGAAGCGGAACAACGGGAGCAGGACTTACCATAACTACTAAAGGCAAAGAGGTTAGCAAGGGTCTCCTCCCAATGGCAGACGGAGGAATTTGCGCAATAGATGAGCTTAACCTTATGGAGCATAAAGAAAGAGCTTCTTTATACAACGCAATGGAAAAAGGCTTTGTTACATATGATAAATCCGGGAAACATTATAGATTCGAGGCAAATGTAAGGGTTCTTGCAACAGCTAATCCTAAAGGCGACAAATTCAGGGCAAGAAGTGTCGGAGAGCTTAAAAAACAGCTGCCATTTGACCCTGCCTTAATATCCAGATTTCATCTGGTATTCTTAATCCGCAAACCAAACGTTGAAGAATTCAGGAAAATTACATCCAAAATACTAAAAAATAACAACAAAGTTAACAAAGGAGATATTGAATTCATAAAGGACTACATAAATTATGCTGAAAATATTGAAGTTTCTTTACCAAGAAAATTTGAGAAGCAAATTGAAGATTTCGTTGAAAGTATAAAAATAGCTGAAGATAAATACTTGGTTGAGGTATCCCCAAGAATAGTTATTGGGTTTGTAAGGATGGCGAAAGCCTCAGCCAGGGTAAAACTTAAAAATAAGGTTGAACAGGAAGACATAGACCTGGTCATAAAAATAGTAAATGAGGGCCTTAAAACAGAATAATTTATTAAAGAGTGGTTAATCTAAAAATAATATTTTTCGAAATATTTAAATAAATAATAAACAGAGTTTTTTAAGAGGGGTATTACACATGCTAAAAACGGTTCAAAATTTCGTAAACGGCCTTGTAAAGAAGTTCTTTTCAAGAAAAAAAGACTACAAGCTTGGTTTATACGGACCGCCAAACGGGGGTAAAACAACTCTTGCAAATAGAATATGTATGGATTGGCTCGGTGAGAACATGGGGAACATTTCTAATGTCGCCCACGAGACAAGAGAAATTCAAATCAAAGAGCAAATAAGCATAAAGTCAAAAGGAAAAGAGCTTTCTTTCAATCTTGTAGATACTCCGGGAATTGCTACAAAAGTTGATTATGAGGATTTCCTTAAGCAAGGAATAAAAGAGAAAGAAGCAAAAAAAAGAGCAAAAGAGGCAACAAAGGGTATTATTGACGCCATTAAATGGCTGGATGATATGGATGCAGTAATCATCGTACTGGATGCCACAAAAGACCCATATTCCCAGGTAAACATAACAATAGTAGGCAACCTTCAGGCAAGGGATATACCGGTTTTGCTGGTAGCAAATAAGATTGACCTGAAAAAAGCCGACCTGAAAAGGATTGAAGCAGCCTTCCCTCAATACAAAGTAGTTGGTGTTTCCGCTAAATATGGAACTCACACCGACGAGTTTTACAAGGCATTATTCGAAGTGGTAAGATAAAATGTTAACACTACAATACGTACCATACCATGAAATAGAAAATCTGGATAGTAACAAAAGAATCAAGAAGCTACTTAAAAGCGTCAAAGAGAATAAGATCCTTCTTGTTGAGGGTAGACTAAAAAGAGATGAGGAGACTGAGCTTATAAAGAGAACTATGGAAGATATAGACGACAATTTCAAAGGAATCGAACTTGGCGTTATACACCCTAATAAAGCGAACCTACCCCTTTTCAACAGACTAAAAAGAGTTTTCATAGATATGCTTCTAGGTGACAGGAAAGGCTTGACCATAATTGGTCCAGCGACAATTGTAAAAGAAATCAAACAGGACCCCGATAAAATCCAGTTGCTGACTTCAAGCGTTAGCGAGACAAAAGTGGGTTTTGAGAAAAAGAAATAGGCCCAAGCCTTCCATTAACTTTTTAAATTTATAAATAATACTGCTTTCTATGCCACACCAATGTGTAAGATGCGGGGAATTTTATGAAGACGGCTCTGATAGAATTTTGAAAGGTTGCGCATGTGGGGCCAAGCTATTTTTCTTTGTGAAAAAAAAGGATATTGAAAAAAGTCAGGAAACCGTCGAAAACCTTTCAAAAACGGAAAGAAAAAAGGTTGAAGAAGATGTTTTCGACATAATTGGCGTGAAACAAGAGCAGGATAGCCCTGTAATCCTTGATTTCGAATCAATTAAGGTCATGAAGCCAGGAAAATTTGAAGTTGACCTTGTAACCCTTTTTAATAAGGAGAAACCCTTGGTCTACAAACTGGAAGAGGGAAAGTACGTTATTGACCTCTCAAACAGTTTTTTAAGAAACAAAAAAGAAAAGTAGAGCCAGGATACTTTCATTTATTTACAAAATAGTCATCTTTTAGCGCCTGAAGATTAGATATTCTTAGTTCGTGAGAGCCATAATCTAAGTTATCCATATCCAACAGTAAAATTAAATTAAATAGGAGAATCACTATGAGAACAAAACTGACACCTAGTAAAAATAAACTATTCCAGGAGATTATTATTAGCAAAAACGAAATAAATAAAGGATAAAGATAAAACAGAACTTTCAGTTCCCCTATGATATATTTGTAACCATTCACTTCCGCCTCTTCTCTCTCCCTGCAAAGATTTTGAAGTGCCCTGGTAAACCCAAAGAGTATCTTCTCATCTTTTTTTGATTTTATTTTAAAGTATTTTAGTGTTTGGATAATAGCATCTATCTGATTTTGAGTTTTACTAAATTCCCGGGGCTTCGTAAACATAAGAAGGTCAACAAAAACGTCTAAACTTTCATCCATTTTTTTCTGGAAGGTTTTTTGGTTGCTAAGCCTTGCCAGGTTTGCCAAATATTGGACATATGAACTCATTCTCCCAACCGACCTTCTGAAAGAGTCATATTTTCTATGGCTAAAAGAAAATATCGTGCTTATAAAAAAACCATAAACAAAGGTCACAAGAGTTAATAATGAACCAAGCTCAAGAGATATTTTTTCATAAAAAAGGCTCTATACAGAAAGAAGAGAAAAAAAGCTATCAGAATAAAAAATAACTTCTTAAAACCCAACAATTTAGTCTGCATAGAAACTCACTAATTTTATTTTTTTTTGATTACACACCGGGTATAAATTATCAACTCTTACTCATAATCTCAATAACATCCCTGTTTTTTAACCTATGTTCTTTTCCAACTACCATCTTAGTCTTTACATCGATGGCTTTTATAAAACCATTCCCTAAATCAGAATGTATATGGTAAGCAAAATCAAGAGCCGTACTATAAGGGGGCAATAAAAAACAATCCGGCAACACATTCCCATCCTGGTCCTCTAACTTATTGACTCCCCCTGGAAAAACTGCTACATACCCCAGCAAATCAAAAACACATGTATTGATGGCTTCCTGGATCCCTGTACTCTTTAAATCTTTCAAAACATTATTCTTTATAAAATCTAATGCCATCCTTTGCTTATCGTTTAATTTTTTTTCATCAGATATTTCAAAATCACCGCTTCCCGGAACATAATCTATAAGGCCGGCTTTAGACGCCTCTCTTAAAGCAAGCTCAGACTCTGCACTACACGGTATAATTTTGTGTTCGGGAAAGCGACTCTTCAAGTCTTTAAAATGCTCGTAACCTGTCTTTGTATCTATTTTATTTGCAGCAATAATCATTGGCTTACTTCTTTTCCTTAAGTAAGAAGCCAGCTCTCTCATTTGCTCATCTGACCATTCAGCAGGCTTCAAAGGATCTAATTGAATGGTTCTTATGGCCTCTTTGACCATGCTTTCATCAACCCCTAAGCCAGTAAGCTGTTTTCCAAGAACAATATAAGGCTCCCGCTGCTCCTGTTGTATTTGTCTAGCAAGTTTTTCCCATCCTTTTTTAAGAATACCAAAAACCCACATATCAAGCTCAACATCCAAGAATTCAATATCTTTCCCGGGGTCATAGCTTCCGGCTTTAACAGGCTCTCCATTTTCATTTGTACTTCCGGAAGCATCAATCACATGTATAAGACAATCTGCCTGCCTTAAATCATCAAGAAATTGATTGCCCATTCCTTTCCCTTCATGAGCGCCAGGAACAAGGCCAGCAACATCAATAACCTCCACAGGTACAAACCTATATTCTCCTGTACAGTACCCTTCTCTGGGATTGCATTTTTTATTGAATTCCCTGCAAACCGATTGAACTTTAACAAACCCAATACCTTTGTTGGGGTCTATCGTTGCAAAAGGATAGTTCGCGATCTCAATATTAGCCAGAGTCAATGCCTTAAAAAAGGTACTTTTGCCAACATTCGCTTTTCCAACAACACCTATTTGCATAAACCTTCAGGTAAACAATTCATTTAAAAATATTGTCTTTGAAGGGATATGTAGATACCCCTTCAACACTTCTTTATTTACTTTGCCATAGCTTCTAACCATATAGAGCCGAGATTTCTATTTTTGTTCCATAACTACAAAAAGTCATGCCGATTGAATCTATATATTGCCTGGCCTTCTTCTAACATATTCTTTCCAATATCCCTCACAAACTGAACAATAAACACACTTTTTGCATTTTTCCAGTTTAATCTTTGAATCATTTTTTCTACTAAAAAGATAATCTCTATTAACAAAATCGGGAGCAAGATGCTTTGTCTCAAAAAATTTTTGTTCGTGAAGCTCACTAACCATATCATGATATTTTTCATCAATAAAACACAAAGGATAATACCTTATATGCCAATGTTCAATCTCATTTAATTTTCCAAATTCAAGCAAACCATTAACATAAGGAGAAACTTCCCCATACGTTGGAACTAGCTCCTCAAATCTATATTTTGGAGCACCATTTGTAGGGTCTACAAAAATGAACTCAGAATTCCTAATACCTAAATCATAGATAAAGGAACCAATATCCTCCAGATGTATGTAATTCTGTTTGACAATTGTTGTATTAGAACCTATATCTGTTAACCCCAGAGATTTTACGTTTTCTAATCCCTTAATTGTTTGTTCAAAAGAACCCGGCACTTTTGTAAGAGCATCATGTATTTCTTTTTTGTGACCGTGGATCGAAAAAACAATATGATTAACTCCAGAATCTAAAATTTTCTTGGCAAAATCTAAATTTGAGAGGGCCCTGCCATTACTCGCAAACATAATGGTTTCAAAACCAACATATTTAGCAAACCTCAATATTTCAATAAAATCTGTCCTGATTGTGGGCTCTCCACCGATAAATTCAATATATGTAGTCCCACTTTTCTTTGCAGATTTCACATCATCCTTTACTTCAGAAGTTGTTTTCTCTAGATTTTTTGATCTTTTATCATCATTACAACAAAAAATGCATTTATTGTTGCATTTATAACCCATGAAAATAACGGTTTTCTTAGTTTTACCAAAAATAATCATAAATATCCGCATCCATGATAACCTTTCATAAACAAATCAAACTATTTGTAATGTGAAAAGTTTTTAAAAAAACTGTTTCAATAGTATTGCCCTAATATTTAAAAAGTGATCATATCTTAAATTTGAAAGATAACTTAAAGTAAATGCTCCTATAATTGTCTGAACTGAAATAAAACAAACAACACCAAGAACTAGTATGGTAAGGTACAATGAAAATATAAGCTTTCCGGTTGGGACAACTTTAGCAGCTAAAAAATATAGTGAAAAAATACAATTTGAGAATATTCTCCCAAATTTAAAACATAATAGGTATTCCTCTAAAAAAACTAATTTAGGCTTTACTCCTTAAAAATTGCCTACTCCCTGCCCTAAAGAACAGGACATCTATTCGGGCCATTGCATGATGAATTGTTTGATTTTGTATGTATTTTTCAGCCTCCGCGAACAAAGCTAACGTTACTTTGATAAGGGTAGATTTACGCACAACTTCGTTCGCAGTTTAATACTGCAACGAAGCCGCATAAATTTTCCTAGAAATTCTACCTAAAGGTAGGGGAATTAAATCCCTGGATTCAAGGCACACACATTAATAAATTATTGCAAAAGTTAACGCGGAGCCCAAAAACAAGTAATAAGCAAACCCTTGACATTTGTATATTTTTATGTATTTATACCCGAAATAGGGATCTTTACTCATCCTCTTAATTTCAGATATATCCTTCCGATTAATTCCTGTCGGTGAATGGTTAAATAGAAACTTTCCTTTTTGAAGACCCATTAAAGAAAATACGAAGAAAGGAATTTCCCTTTTTTCAAACCCCATACCCTTATCCCTCACATATATCACTTCAGCAGGGATATCACCTTCCTTAAGCTCTGAAATCTTTTTTTCTTCAGTAAAAATTGAAAATCCAAGCTCAGGAATTATTTTCCTTATGAAAAATATAAGCAGCAGCATGGAAATTATACTTACAAAAAATCCTACTTCATATATGCTCTCATCTAAAAAAAAACGCGAAAGACCAACCAATGCGATAACAGGAAACTTATCCATTCTCAAATAAGTGTGAAGAAGAAAATAAACCAGCATAATAAGGGGAAACCTTAATAATATTAGAGGCTCCCATTCTGGTAAAAATTCAAAAACCCATTGAATTGCAACCAGATTCAAAAAAGACAGAGAAATGCCTGCTACCGCCTTTTTAATAGTTAAGTTTTCAAAAACCTTTTTGATAATACCTCCAAATCCTGTTTTATAAAAAATGTGAGCTGAAAGATAAATAAAATAAGGAACAAATGCAAAAACCAAGACTAAAAAGAAAGGATACATAACGAAACTTTCCGGAGGCCCAACTAAAGAAAGAAGAGAAGAGAAGACGATATACAATTTGCCATCTCCGGCAGTCCAAAGCCCAAATACCCAAAAAGAAATAGAAATAATTAAAGTAAGCAGCAGATTTACTCCTAAGAACTGCCAATCAATATGATTTACGCCCATGGCAAACAACAAAACAAAGAAGTAAGAAACCCCAAAAAGCAAGAATTTATTGAAAATCTTTCCATACTTATAGTCGGTATAGGATGTAAACGCCCCTATAAGTACTATACCAAAAAGCACCGCAAAAAAATTGAAATCCATTCACCCCCTCCTGTATCCTCATAGTTTTTGACATAAAACTTAATAAATTTAACCCAAAAAACAATAAAATTGTAATCAAAAACCAAAATTATTCTTTTCCAACAATTTCCACGCCATCAACCAGATGACCGGAGCGCTTTTTTCGGTTAGTGATGAATATCTCAGGAACCTTTTGTAAAGCCAATTTAGCCATATTTTTACTCAAGCCCACAGTGGAAATTAAAGAAACAATATCTTCAGGATTCCTCATGTCGTACGGGTCTCTAGCAAGTGAAGAAATAATTAAACCAATATTATGCTTCTTTACCAAGACTAAATTTTGCATAACCCTGCCTAGTAAGACTTCCTTTTTAGATGAAGAGTTGATATTTTGAAGAGAAAAGCCCAAAAAAACTGTCTTCTCATTAAAAATCTTCGAGGTCACATTATCAAGAGCCGAGTCTCTTTGATGAATGAAATCTTTCCCAGAATCACATTCAACATCAAATACAATATCGGGCTTTTCTTTCTCTACGCAAAGCCTCAAATCATTGGGCTTCTTTACAACAACAAAATCTGCTGTTTTTCTCCCTTTTTTTACATCTTTTTCAGAAACTATAACGCCATGATAGATATCTAGGTTCGAAGACTTTAGCATGGGCTTTTTGAAATCTTCAATTTCATAAAGAAAACATAAGGAAGAATAACCCAGCATCTCAGCAAACTTTACAAATTTATCCTCATTCCCGTCGGGAATAACTATGTCGGTGTACATAAAATAGCAGGGAATTTGCTTGTATTAAATATTTTTCTTAAAAGCCTATAATTGCAATGGACAATAAAAAAATAACGAAAATTTTCTCGTTTATTAGTTGCAAGCCCTTCTAAAACCTCTAAACTTAGGATTCATCCTAAGCTACGAGTGACAGCGAGTATGCTTAAAATCTATTTTAGATTTTAAGCTACGAATGTAAATGAGTGTGCTTAGGATTCATCCTAATCTACGAACGCCAGTGACTATGCTTAAAATAAATTTTGTATTGTCTAAAATTTATTTTAAGCTACGAACGAAAGTGAGTGTAGGGGTACAATCCAAAGCACAGCTCTGGATGTTCCGAAAAAACAAAGTTTTTTTGTTATTAAACCCCTTCAAAGTTTTCGATATTGACCTCCTATACTAAAGTAGGCTTCCGACAGACTCTCTGCGAGATTTTTAATAAAACCAAAAACATGTCTAATTAATAAGAATAGATTACATAAATTTTTCCATAATCAACATCGCCAATAAAAGACAAAACATTTAAAAACATTTTATTAGTTCCACCAAATGTATGGGAAAACAAAGGCTTGAGCGCAGAAAACGCCTAAAAACAAAGAAGAAAAATGCCCTGGATGAACCAGAAAAGCCAGGGAGACAGAATAGTTGTCTTAAATATCTGGAAAAAAACTATAAGATGCTGATGATTTTCCCACTTCTATTATTGGTTCTTGCGCTTATTCAGATAGGTTACCAAGACTTCACAACCGGTGATTTCATAAATAAGGGCGTGAGCCTAAAAGGCGGTTTAACAGTAACAATTCCTGTGGATGACAACTCTGATTTGTTGGCTTTAGAAAAACAAATTGAAGAAGAATACCCAGAGTTAGACTTTAACTTCAGAGCCTTGACCTCCGGGATAGGTGCCACCACTGCAGCAATTATCCAGGCAGACTTGACGGAGGAAGATGAAAGGGAGCAATTTATTGAGCATCTTGTCCATATAACCGGCACAACAAGGGAAGATATGAATGTAGATATTATGGGTCCTACGCTGGGAGACAGTTTTTTCAGGGAAACAATAATAGCTGTGATAATTGCTTTCTTCCTTATGGGGGGTGTAGTTTTCCTCTATTTTAGAACCGCTATCTCTTCATTAACAATAATATTAAAGTCCTTTTCAAATATTGCAATAACCATCGCAATAATAAACCTTCTTGGAATAAATGTATCCACAGCAGGCGTTGCAGCTTTCTTAATGATTATAGGATATTCAATTGATACAGACGTCCTTTTGGCCACCAGGGTTTTTAAAGAAAAAAAAGGTGACGTTTTTTCAAGAATAATAACGGCAGCCAAGACAGGGCTGACCATGACAACATCAACACTGGTAGCACTAATCGCTGCCTTGTTTATTTCCCAATCCCCTGTGCTTAATCAGATAATGACAATTTTGCTTATAGGTCTTTTAATTGATATTATAAACACATGGATTCTGAACGCGGGTTTGCTGAGGTATTATATTGAGAGGAAGGGATTAGCATGAAAAGAATCAAGGATTTACTCTTAAACTGGAGAATTATATTGCTCATATTAGTTGTGATTATATCTCTAGTTCTAATAAGGCCATACCCTATTGCGCCAGAGGGCGTAGCTATAAGGCATGTTGAAGAGGACAGTACCGCTCACATGGCAGGTATAAGAACTGTTGATGCAGATGTAAAACCTATGCACAGGGAAGTTATAACCCATATTAACGGGGAGGCCATTAAAAACGTGCAGGATTATAACAGGATAGTTGAAGCCCTTGAAGCCAATGACACAATAAGGATTAGAACGCAATCAAGTTATGTGGACGAAGAAAGCACTGTCCCAACCTTTTTCTTCAAGACACAAAGGGAATACGAAATGATACTTGAGCCTAAATACAAGGAAATCCCACTTAATGAAACAGAGATAATCGAAGTAAACAGGACTGTAGAGGAAAATGTCACTATAAACGAAACAACCGAAGTTAAAAATAAAACAATCACTGAATACGAGGAAGTTGAAAAAACTAAAAAAGTGTTTGATGGAACCAAACCATTGGGCTTGACTGTTTATAACGCCCCAAAAACCAATATAAGAAAAGGCCTTGATCTTGAAGGTGGTAGCAGGGTGCTTCTACAACCTGAGAGGGAAGTTACCTCGGATGAGATAACCCTAATAATAAACAATTTAGAGGAAAGATTGAATGTATATGGTTTAAGTGACATAGTGGTAAGAAGAGTTTCAAAAGGGTTATTTGATGATGAAGACCTTATATCTGTGGAAGTAGCAGGGGCAAATGAAGAAGAAGTAAGGGAGCTAATCGGAAGCCAGGGGAAATTTGAGGCAAAAATTTCAAATGAGACCGCATTCACAGGAGACGACATCGACTTTGTTTGTAGAAGTGCCGATTGCAGCACCGCAACAAGTCCAGAAAGACCATGTGGAGAAAGAGAAGATGGAACATGGAGCTGCCAGTTCAGATTCAGTATATCAATAAGTACAGAAGCAGCCGAAAGGCAAGCCCAACTCACTAGCAGATTAGATATAGTAACCGAAAATGGTCAACAATATTTAAGTGAACCCATAAGACTGTATCTAGATGGTAATCTGGTAGATGAGTTACAGATAGGCGCAGACTTACAAGGAAGGCCAACCAGAGATATCTCTATCTCTGGTCCAGGAACCGGCCGAACTAGAGAAGAAGCAATAGCAGACAGCAGGGAAAGCATGTTGAGACTTCAAACAATACTTGAAACAGGAAGTCTTCCCGTCCAGTTGGAAATAATAAAAATTGACACCATTTCACCGACGCTGGGAGAGCAGTTTCTTAGGAACGCCCTGAGCGTTGGTATTGGAGCATTGGTAGGAATTCTGCTATTTATATTTATAAGGTATAGAAGCTTTAAGGTGGGGCTACCCGTGGCAATAACTATGCTTTCAGAAGTTATTATAATACTTGGAATAGCCGCAGGAATTGGTTGGAACCTTGACTTGGCAGCAATAGCAGGTATTATAATTGCGATTGGAACAGGAATAGACGACCAGGTAATTATTCTCGATGAAACAAGAAGAGGTAAAAAAGACGCTATTTCCTGGAAAGAGAGGATAAAGAGAGCTTTCTTTATTATTTTTGCAGCCTTTTTCACCACCTTTGCAGCAATGTTTGTCCTTTTCTTTTCCGGAGCAGGACTACTTAGAGGATTTGCTTTAACAACAATCCTGGGCATAACTGCAGGCGTTCTCATCACAAGGCCTGCTTTCGCGGTAATTGTAGAATATCTTTTCAAGAACTAAAAAATGGTTTCAACTAAAGTTTTTTCCCTCGGCGGCTCTTTGATAGTACCAGAAGGCATCGATATAAAGTATCTCAACAAATTTAGAGAGCTCATTTTAAATTATATTGAGAAGGGAAATAGAGCAATTATTGTTTGTGGAGGGGGAAAAACATGCAGAGAATACAACGAAGCCGCTAAAAACCTCGCCCACCCAAGTAACTATGATCTGGATAAAATGGGCATTGCCACTACCAAAGTTAATGCGGAATTAGTTAAAATATTATTTAAGGATTATTCCCATGAAGAGATTGTAGAAGATCCTACCGCCAGGATAGAAACTGATAAAAAAATAGTCGTAGCATCAGGATATAAGCCAGGAAACTCAAGTGATAAGGTTGCTGTCATGCTAGCTGAGGCCTTTAATGCCTCTGAAGTCATAAATATGACCAATATAGACATGGTCTACGATGATGACCCAAAAAAAAATCCAGAAGCCAGACCCTTTGAAGAAATAGACTTTGAAAAATTCCTTAAAATAATCGGCAATGAATGGGAACCTGGAAAAAATGTACCTTTCGACCCGGTTGCAACAAAGCTTGCAATAGAAAATAACACGGAAATTGTAATCATCAATGGAAACAATTTAAAAAACTTAAATTATTTCCTAGAAGGAAAAAGTTTCATGGGTACAGTCATAAGAGCAGTATCGCAATAGTGCCTAACCGCATACAAAAATAACTAAAAAAATCTAAATTGAGAATTAAGAACCTTTGATGACTTTTTCAAGTGGGCTTTCTACCACTTTGATCAACTCTTTAACACTTTTTTTCTTTTTTGTTTTAAAAGGACAACTCCAGCTATCGTGACCTGAGCCCTCAAAACCTACCTCTATCTTCGCCCCCTTTCCACACTCGCTGCATTGATTGGTCTTATAGTGCCTATTAGCATAATGATGGCTCTCCCACTCATTTTGATCGAAGTCCTTGCCACAATAAAGACAATTTTTCTTCATGTCACCCTCATTTAACAAATGATGCGCGCTCAATTTTCCACCTCTTCATTTAAAAATTTCTCATAATCCTCGTTTATATAATCTACTTTCCAGGCTTCTATCAGAGGAACATCATATTCATGGATCTCCTCAACAGCCTCTTTAATGGCATGATACTTACTATCCAATGATTTGCACATCAAAAATACCTCTTGTGAACTCTCAAAGCTGCCTTTCCACCAGAAAAAACTCTCTACAGGGAAAATATTCGAACAAGCTATCAGACGTTTTTCAAGGAGAACCCTTGAAATCCTCTTCGCCGAATCCCTTGTCTCACATGTTATTCCTACAATGATCATAAAGTATCACATTAATACCAAAAATATCAAAACGAACACCTTTTGTTGTCTATTTAACCTATAATTTATATTATTTTCTGTATTATTATACAACGATTATAAAGATATAATTATTGACAACCCCTTTGGAGCAAAACCCTTCAATAAATTTATAAATGAACCTTTATTTTCCGGCTAAATGGAAGTTTCAAGAGAAAGATTGCAAGCCTTAAGGGAAAAAAACATTCAGTTGACCCGCAGGAAAATACGTGATAGCGTTAAAAAAGACCACTTGGTAATACAGGCAATTAATTGCCTCGACGAGCTTGGCAGAACAGCTAATACACTTTCAAAGCGTTTAAAAGAATGGTACTCCCTTTACAGCCCAGAGGTAGTCAGGAAATACGAAGACCATGAAAAATTCACCAAGGAAGTAACCAGTAAATCGAAAAACCAATTATTAGAAATCTGCAAAATCAAAAGGGAGCCAATGGGGGCTGAACTTGAAAAAGGGGACGTTCACCAAATAATTGAACTTGCAAAGTTGGTGCAACAACACTACTTCCTAATTGAATCACAGAAGGAATACATTGAAGATATTGTAAAAAAAACATATCCTAACGTTTATGAACTGACCGGCGGATTAATAGGCGCACAATTGATTGAGCATGCGGGGTCTTTAAGAAACCTGGCAACTATGTCAGCCTCAAAGATACAGCTTTTGGGTGCTGAAAAAGCCCTTTTCAGACATTTGAGAACTGGTGCGAAGTCACCAAAACACGGCCTATTAATACAACATCACTTCGTCGGACAGGCAAAACAAAAAGGCAGGGCAGCAAGACACATAGCAGATAAAATTTCAATCGCATCCAGGGTAGACTATTTCAAGGGCAATTTTGTCGGCAAAAAGCTTAAGGAGGAGCTTGAAAAAAAAGCCAAAAAGTAAGAAAAAAATCTCCAGGCCATATAAACGAACACATAGATAAAGTATAAAAAACTTATCGGTTTTTGAAAATTAAGTATCAGATTTCGAAATCTTCTATAAACAGCTCCACCTGATAAGTAAACAAAAAACTTTATAAAAAAAGGAGCATGGGGTTTCTATGGTGAGCCAAATTACACTTGAAAAAGAGATTAAGGAACTTATAGAGAAAGATTTCGGAGTTTATAGTGCCGCAAAAATAGATGATTTTGCCAAAGAAATTGACCCTGAAAGAGAACCTGCAAAATTTATAGAAAAATGTGTTGATTTTGTAGCCACTCTACTCGGAAGAGAGGCCGCAGAAAAAAAACTCAAGAGCTTTTATGAAAAATATACTTAAAATTTAAAATGGAAAAAGAAAAAATGGAAAAAGAATTGGATAAGGATATAATCAGAGAGTTAGGCAGCATTCTATCAAACAACACTGCCAATGCATTTTCTAAGATAATCAAGGAAAATATAAACATAAGCACAGACGTGGGATTAATCTGTTTGGAAAATTTTAAACTGGAATTCATTTTAACGCAGGAGTTTTCCGAAGCTCTAAGAGATATAAAAAAAGAGTGTGTTTCCGGATATTTCTTGCAAACCAAATCAGGTATTGAAGGCATATCTGTTTTGTTATTTAAAGATGAGCATACTAAAAGGCTTGTTAGCAGCGTAGCAAAAAATATGGGTGGAGAACCAGGATATATTGAAGAAAGCGAAGAGATTCTTAAAGAATTTTCAAGCATAGCAATGAATGCTCATCTAACAGCTTTAAGCGACCTAATAGGCATGAAGTTACAAGCCGAAACACCGATTCCCGCAAAAGATATTCTTGGCGCCATGTATGACTTCAAAGAACATTTAAAAGAAGGCAATGAAGCCGAAGCTCTAATGATTAAAACGGATATGGTTGCAAAAGAAACAGGAGTTGAGGGTAAATTAACAGTACTATTGGAGCCAAGCTCTTACAAAAAAATAATGGAGATCCTTCACAAAAAACTGAACAATTAATCCTTCAGGTAATTATAAGAATCAAAAAAAGTATGATATGGTCCTTTTATTGTTTCTTCCAAAGACCTATTAATATTACCTATGTACATATTTATCCCTTCTTCCATTAGTTCCTGAGCGGCCTGCAGCTTGGTATGGAAACCACCATTTCCCGACTCTCCCTTTCCAGAACAATAACTCCAATGTTTGCCAGTTATACTATTGATGTATTGTACCAAATTACCCTTATCATCCATTAAACCATCATAATGGCCTAATATTATAAGCCGCTCTGCCCCGCTATATACCCCCAGTGAAGAAGCAAGCGTGTCATTGTCCTTATTGATCTGCTCAAAATCCAGGCAATCATCATAATTAACAACACTTATCCTCCCTTTTTCAAGGTTGGAATTAATTAAACGTTTTACATAACTTCTTTTCCTTAAATCTTCACGAGTAGGTAGTATTTGTGCTACGGGCCTTTCAAAAAGCTGCTTATAAATATTCATAAGAATTGGTTGTCCTACGCTTGCATAACCTTGCTTCTCATATTGTGTCAGCTCTTCTTTTCTTCTTCTTTCCCCTTCTTCAAGCATGCCTAACTTAATAGAACCTGATGCCACAATCAAGGTATCTATGCTATAGTCTTTTTTCATCTTCTCAATATCATCGGCGAGCCTTTCTAAAGATTCATAATTTATGCTCTCGCAATCTAAATGAAAATGACAAGCTGTACCATTCTTTATTATCTGAAACACAATAACACCTCCATTTTATCTTCACAAAAGTAGTAGCAACCAAAATCAGAAGACGGAAACCACCTGGCTAAAAAAATAAACAAGCCTTTATAATAAGACCCTATAGCAAAATACCTCAAAACCAAATTATTGCAAACAAGGAATTGAATCACTTTTTGATGCCATTTATTGGGCTTAAAACAAATAATATATAAATTTTGCTCATGCAATGGCATATGTAGAGTACGATTATTTTTTCACCCCTTTTTAACCCGGAGTATTTACTCGGTCTTTCTATTACAAAACTGACAAAAAAAGGTTATTCATTATAACCCTCATTTATAGAGAGAAATCTAAAAAATTTTATAAATAAAGGAGTATAGGTAATTTAAATTTTTAACTATCAGACAGCGGCGAAAAATTTAATTATGGTTTTTGACCAAAAAATTAAAAATAACACCAAAAATAATTTACACTAAGGGAACTAAAAAAAAGAATGGGAAAGTCTTATTTTTTACCGCTATGTATATTTATGGTTTTT
>CAZBGG010000011.1:0-17673 GCA_964491305.1 uncultured Methanosarcinales archaeon | reverse complement strand
TTTGATACAGGAGATGCAAAAAACGATTTTATGGGCACTACTATAGATATACAGGGCCAGACTTACACCATAACTGATGTTAAGACAAGAAACAATAATCTTGATGAGATACAGTTCCTGGTGGGAGACACGGTACGATGGATCAATGAGGGTGAGAGCATAACACTTACTCACGGAGGCTCTGAAATCACTGTCAAGATGGTTGATATATCAGGAAAAGAAGACCCATCATGTTATCTGGAGATAAATGATATGCCAAACTGGCTTGATAAAGGAGATACAGTAACCGTTGACGGCGTAACAGTAGGCCTGCACGATGCACGATTTGTGCAGATACAAAATACTGGAATGTGCAGGGTTAGCGTGGGAGCAGAAAAGCTTACACTATCCCATGGAGATGAGGTGGAAGTTGATGGAAATGCAGTTGAAGGCTCTGAAGTATATCTGCACAGCAGAGGAGAAGGTGTCAGCCTTACCCCTGGTGAGTGGAGTGGGTTTACAATAAAGTGGGCCCCTGACGATACTGTTTACATGCCATTTTCAGGAGATATTTCAAAGAGGGAGCTTGTGGACCCTGTTTTTGGAAATTTCAAGTACGTGACGGCCAATGTAGTGGGTGACTATGAAGAGATTGACTTCAGCCTGGGTTCAAGGTCCGGAAGCATAGAGTTTGTAAACTCTGATGGTGTTGAAGTTGAGCTGGACTTAAGAAGAGAGGGTAACGATGTATACCTTGGAGACGGCCCTGACGCCGATGAAAGGATATATTTCAGGTCTACGACCGGCAATAGCGAGAATGCATGTGAATTTAACTATGTCAGCGATGTCCATGACAGGATAGACGATTGTGAGGGTGCAAGATGGTTGCTCTCTGTATCCGGTGAAGCCCATATAGTTGAGTTAAGAAACATCAGATGGGACTCATCAAACGAAGTTTATACAGTGGATGTTGAGGATACTGTCTACAACAGGAGAGACAACGACAACAGGATTGACCTTGGCGGTGAAACAGGCTCAGGAAGCTTTTATATCTCAGGTCTTGGCTCCGTGACAATGGAAGTTGCTGATATGGGATCAAATACAGGAGTTATCTCTTTCAACACGGAGTATAAAGTGGACAACCATAATGGAAGCAACAGCAGACCTATAGAAACCAATTATGGGATGGTACTAAAGGAGCTTTCTTATGACACTTCTGTTAATAGGAACCTGATAATGACATGGGAAGAAGAGCAAGCTTCAAAAACAGATGGCAATAAAGCAGTTGTTTCAGCAGAGATATTCGTTAACAATCAGGAGCTTGAGCTGGATCTTAGCACCGAATATTTCGCGAGCCCAGTAGCTTACAGCGATGTAAGGGATGATGATTTAGTATATGCTTCAGGGAGAGGCACAATTATTGTCTACGATGACGATGACAACCAGGATATGCTGATAAGGTACCCTGCAACGGATGTCTATGGAGAGGTTTACATAAGCCCTACTACAGCTGAAGTCAAGGACTCAAAAGAAAGCAAGGTCTGTGTTACGGAGAGGGAAGTGAATCCTATCCCATCAACCGTCAGTAAGTTTGACTCTGAAGTAAGCGGAGTTTCTGAAGGAGTAGTGCCACAGAACATGATTACCATCGGCGGACCCTGCGCAAACATGGTTACCGCAGCCCTTATGGGTAACCCTGCAGTGTGTGATGAGAACTTCGACGAAGGAATGGCATTGCTGATGTTTGTTGAGGATAACCAAAACATAGCCTTGATTGTAGCAGGAGGCGTTGGCAGGGATACAAGAATTGCTTCAACCGTGTTACAGAACCACAAGGACTACCAAAATGAGCTTAAGGGAAAGGAGCTTATATTGACAACTGTCAGCGAGACAAACATCGGTTTTGAAACAGTTGAGGAGTAGACCAAAAATTAATTTTTTGTTTTTTTTCTTTCTTTTTCTGTCTTGGAACTCCATAAAATTTTGTAGTGAATATGGGCACTATACATATTATATAATAGAAGGTGCTTAATTGAGACTATTCAGGCGAAGGGCACAACCTATCCCTGCCATATTCCTTGGCCTCATATAACCGTCTGTCAGCCCTTTTCAAAAGATTGCCTGGTGATTCATCACCCTTTTCATAGGACGCTACTCCACCACTAACAGTAAAAGAAGGTAAACCCTCCTGGGAATATTCGCTTAATACTTTTCTTAACCTTCCAGCAGCAGTTACTGCTTCTTCCCAATAAGTGTCCGGGAACAAAACGCAGAACTCCTCGCCACCATACCTATAAACCTCATCACTTCCTCTTTTATTCTGCCTGCAGACTTCCCCAAATGCCTTAAGAACTTCATCACCTATCTCATGTCCGTATGTATCATTTAATTTCTTGAAATAGTCAATATCAAAGAAAGCCAGGGAAAAAGGAGTCCCATCCCTACAATACTTGCTTATTTGTTTTTCAAGGTCCCCGTTAAGTTTTCTTTTGTTGTAGAGGCCTGTTAAAACGTCAGTTTCAACCTGCTCCCTGAGGGTCTCATTTTCCTTCATAAGAGCTTCATACTTGCCATTCGTCAAACGATTGGCAAGATCTGTCCTTATGTCCCCTGGCAATTTCCTGGCATAGCCCAGTAGTTTTTCAAAGATACCACCAGCATAATCATTAAGAGAAGGATTCCCTCTTACAGGTTCTTCAAGAAAACCTTCCAGTCCTTGAGCATTTTTAGTTGCCATTTTTTACTACGAGAAAGTAATACTATTTAAACTTTTTTATTTTTTGTCCCTCAAAAGTACTAAAACTTCACAAACAGGTTTTCCGCTGCTTTTATAAATTTCCTATGCTTTCATTCCATAGGTTTTGAAAAAAGAGTGTTATGCGAATGTACTTATTACAAAGTGATTACATCAAAATTTTGGAGTTGTGGCCTCTGAATCGCAAATCTGAGCGTTTTAAGACTTCAAAAACGACTGCATTTTCCGAAAGTTTTATAAATAAACGATTTCTTTGTGGGCACAGAGTAAATACCATTTTGAGGTAAAGCACTTCAAGATAGCCAAAAAAAAGTATATTCCACATGGAGGTGTGAATACATGAAAGCAAAAAAAGCAATGAAAAAAATTGCAGCTCTTGGAATGGGAGCTACATTAATGGGTGCGACCCTGTTGGGAGCAGCCGCAGCGGATTTGAACGACTATCCGGGCATGTTTATAACAGACGGTCAGTTTGACGGTCTACTGGTAGTTGGAGAAGAATCCCTTTCGATTGACACAATCGGAATGACCAACATCGCTATGGGATTGCAAGCAGAATCTTATACAGAAACTGCTGTTGATGTCGACGACAGAGATGATACAGCTGAAATCAGCGTTGAAGGCGGAGTCAAATTCCAGACACCTGCACAGAATCTTTACAAGTATAAAACCTTGAGGGATATCAAGCAGGAAATGGATGTGCAAGACATGCCAGGACTATTGGCAGACGGCACATTTGACGACGAGGATTACACACAAAGGCTTGAGCTTTTGGAAGCTGAAGAAGATGCAGATAGAAAGAGGGATATGACCAACCTGTTCCTATCAATGCAGGATGATGATTATGCACCATATGCAGGATATTACCTGTTGTTTGGCCATAGCCAGAAAGCTTACAGCTATACATTAGAGTTTAGCAACGAAGTGGACGCATCAGATGCTTCTGACATTGAAGGCGAGACAATCGATATCCAGGGCGAGACCTACACCATTACAGGAGTAAGCTACGATGGTGATTATCTGGTTGAGCTTGAGCTCCTAATGGGAGATGCCAAGCAATGGCTAACCTTTGGGGACGCGATTGTAGAAACCGTTAACGGACAGGAGTACACTGTTGAGATGGTTGACCTTTCAGGAAAAGATAATCCTGACTGCTTGCTTGAAATCAATGGGCAGTCTGAATGGCTTAGCCCTGGAGAAACCGTACAGGTAGGCGGTCTGTCAATTGGATTGCATGACGCAATGTATAGGCAGCTGCAGGAATCTGGTATGTGTGAAGTGAGCATTGGAGCTGAGAAGATGGTTCTTGCCAACGACGACGAAATCGAGATTGAAGATGATACACTTGACAATACAAAAGTTTATCTTACCAGCGATATCGGAGGAGGTAATCCAGACCTTGCAAGCGAGTGGACTGGCTTAACCATACAATGGGCTCCCGAAGATACAATGGCATTGCCATTTGAAGGAGACGTTGAAGACAGGCAGCTTGTAGACCCAGTGTTTGGAAACTTTATGTACGTTGCAGCTGGCATTGATGAAACCAATGAATACATTGAATTTGACCTTGGCTCAAGCAGTGGAGAAATGACTTTTGTCAACTCAAACAATTATGAAATTGAGCTTCCATTCAGCGAAGACGAAGGAAATGTATATCTAGGTGACGGAGCAGACCCAGAAGACCAAATTTACTTTGAAAGTGAAGAAGGTGAGAAGCCTAAATGTGAGTTCGAAGGAGATTTAGAAGATGTGAGGGAATGTGAAGGGGCAAGATGGCTTTTGTCATTGAATGGAGAAGCAAGGTTAATTGAGCTTGACAGGATTAGATATGACGGGGACAACGACGAATACGAAACCACCTTGGTTGACAATGTTTATGGCAGTGAAAGAACCAATGATGTTGAAATAACTGATGGTAAAGGTACGGAAGACTTTTATATGCCAGGCCTTGGAACACTTGATATGACAGTTGAGCATGATGACGGTAATGAAAATGGAAGCATTAGCTTCAGTTATGAGAACGCAGTTGACGATGAAAATGATCCAATAACAACCTACTATGGTATGGAGCTTGACAAATTCGGATACGATGACAATAACTTCAATGTTACCTGGATTGAAGAGGATGAACCTGAGAATAGTGACCATCCAACACTAGGAGGTGATCCTGCTAGTGTTCCTGCAACCATAACATACGATGACGACCTTGAGTTAAGCAGTTTTGGAACAGGCTTACTCGATACCGGAACATTTGATGGACCAGTTCAGCTTGACCCGGACAACGATGATGACGAAGTGTATTCTTCTGTAAGAGGCACAGTAGTTGTTTACGATGGTGACGATAGCGAAGAAATGGTTATCAGGTACCCTGCAAGTGATGTCCACGCCAGTGTATACCTTGCACCAACTGATGCTGAGCTTGCTGAAGAAGAAATTGATGACGAAACCGTAACAAGCAAAGAAATCAACGCGATTCCAACAACTGTGAACAAGTTTGATTCAGAAGTTGCCGGTGTTAGTGAGAACAATGTTCCTCAGAACATGATTACCATCGGTGGCCCATGCGCAAACATGGTTACTTCAGCTCTAATGGGTAGCCCTGAAGACTGCGCTGCTGGCTTTGAAGAAGGTAAGGCACTGCTGAAGCTTGTTGAAGACAACCAAAACATAGCTTTGATTGTTGCTGGAGGCGTAGGTGAAGACACCAGGATCGCATCAACAGTACTACACAGCTACAGAGACTACCAAAATGAGCTTGAAGGCGATATGATTGAGCTTACAACCGTAAGTGAAACAGACATTGGCTTCCAAGCGATTGACTCTTTCGCTGCTGAAGAAGAAGCTGACGAAGAGTAGAAACAACGAGCTGTAAAAAAGGTTTTTTAACCTTTATTTTTTTTTCTTTTCATTTAACACTGATTCTTTAGATAATTGATTCTGTTAATACAATCTTACCTGGTTTTTTCCTGATCTTTTTGCAACATTAAGGTTTTTATCAGCCCTGTTAATTGTATCATAACCTCTCTCACCCGGCGTATAAGAAGCAACACCTATACTAACGGAAATCCGGGGCAAGCCATCCATTGAATACTCGTTAATGCCCTCCCTTAAACGCTCTGCAGTCACACCTGCTTCATCCTTGGCTGTCTCAGGCAATATAATACAAAACTCATCACCACCAAACCTATAGACCTTATCTTCCTTGCGCATATATTTTAGGCAAAGACTACCGACGCAATTAAGGATATTATCACCCACTTCATGTGAATAATCATCGTTAAACAATTTGAAATTATCTATATCAAGCATCATCAAAGAAAAAGTTGAGCCGTGCCTGGAACAAAAACTCGCAATCTTTTCAAGGTCAGGACCAAGCATCCTTTTGTTATAAAGGCCAGTCAAAGCATCAATCTCAGCAAAAACCTTAAGCAACGCATTCTCTTTTACTAACCTGCCATACTCGCCTTTTGTAAGATAATTGGCCAATCTAAACGAAACAGAGCTCTTGTATTCCTTTGCAATGGTACCCAGACTCTCATAATATCTCCTGATAACACCCTTCCTTGAAACATTTTCATTTTTAACAATTTTTTCAAGCTCATCGTTCATAGCTACAGGCAGAAGACTCCTATATTTATAAAAATTGTTCTTTAAAATCAATTTCATAGCACAAGTTATAAATAAAATATCTCAGCCTGACCACTTTTTGTATCGTACAATGCCAGACTAAAATTCTCCTTAACCACCAACTGTTTTGCCCCCAGAACAGAGCCAGGATTCACATGCAAAGTCTTCCCATAATCCTTAATTAATTCCTCATGGGTATGACCGCTTGCAACCAAATCATAACCAGAATCCAGAAGAAGCTTTAGAATCAATGGCTGGTGACCATGGGTAACTGCAACTTTCCTGCCGTCAAACTCACCCTCCCAAACACCTTCATCAGAAATCTCAATATTAAGGTTATCCCTTTTTATCTTCTCGTAATAAGGATATCGCTCTCCTTCATTATTTCCAAAAACCCCTTTTATCGGAGCATCCAGCTCCTTTGCAGCATCCAGTATGAAAGGAGCAACCCAATCACCGCAATGCAGGACAACATCAACTTTCTTCTCATTCAAAAACCTGAAAGCCTTTGACACATTTTTTATGCTATCATGAGTGTCTGAAATAATACCAATTATCATGTGTATCACAAAATTAAGGTAATTTAAATATTTAATCTTTCAATAAAATCATCCAGTTTTTTTCCACACTGATTTTTCATAACTTCCTCAGTCTTGCATGCAAGCTTATGCAAGGGCTTTTTCCCAATAGACTTTTCCATATCAAAAAATGTTCTTTTATCACCGGATCCACCCATGGTGCAGAAAAAAGCAACATCTGGAAAACTTCCCCTGAACTTCTCAATGTAAGTCCTCACAGCAGGAGCCATATAAAACCCCCATACAGGAGTCCCAATCAGCACAAGATCAAAATCAGAAGGGTCATAAGTTAAGCTCTTTATTTCTGTTGTTCTTCCAAAAACGGCATCCTTGCCAGCCACGATGTAGCCTACCTTCCCACTTCTATCCTTAACATCAACCAACTGTTCACAACTGCAGGACATCTTGCTGCATATGTATTCAGCCACTTTTTTTGTGACATTAGTTCTAGAATAATATACAACTAAAACTTTCATCAGGGAAGAAATAACCAGATGATTAATAAAACTTTTGAAGCGCTATTGAAACAGGATTAACAGCCTGAAAATCTAAAGTGCCTTCTTACTCTTTCGGGTTAAAGAATATAGTTCCATTGCCAGAGCAGCTATCCAAAAGTAGCAGACAGTCAAATAAAGTCTCTGGTAAAAACCCTCATAAGAGCCAAAAAAATAATTAACTGCAAAAAGTACAAAAAATACCAAGCCCAGAAATTGGACAGTTACATTTATAGGCTGTAATAAATGCCATTTACTGCCAACTATACCAAAAGAAAAGATAATCGGGGCAAACGTGAATAAAGTAAAAGCAAACCCATTGGTTACCAAATGAATCTGCGCTCTCAGATTTTCACCTTCGCAACCATAATCACAAGGAAAAATGCCTGTACCCACACAGGAAAATATACCAAAAATACCCAGCAGTACACAGGCGGCTTTAGTATACTGATTTTTAGGCAATCTCTCATAAAGAGCGAAAGCAAGAATTACAAACATTATGCCCACCAATATCATTACTACGGAAAAAATTACCTCATATCCTGTCCCAAGCGCCCCAAGCTCACTAATCATATTTTTTTTATGGTTGTGACCAGGGGTGAGCCAGCCAAGAATTATTACCATGACCACACTAGCAATAGGGGCCATTATGCCCATTAATGCAGCCTTGTGAGGATCGAACTTCATTTTTCTTTTTTTATTATATTTTAACTTTTTAAGCCTGTCGTTATGATTGCTGAGTTGTTACACTTCTTATTTCTAAAATTACTAGAAAGCTCCAATTGAAAAATAACAATCACATAACGTTAGGATTTATAGAAGTTTTTTCTCGCAGAGAAAAAATTTGAAGAAGTTGGGGAATTTGCTTGGCAAATTAGCAAAGCGGTCGTCTCGAACCCTTTAAGCCCTGTTATAATCGCCCGTTAAGGACGAGGGATAGCTGCAAGCGGTTTTTTGTAAAGCAAAAAATCCCGAAGAGTTTAGTTTTGAGCGTTCATAGAAGTAATAGTTTTTTACATTCTTCTCTCATAAAATTAGAATATAACTCCAATTTAGGAGTTCCCATTTTGATAACTTCTGAGCAATTAATCTTGATTCTTTGTGGACATTTGTTCGTTTCGTCTTCCATACTTGCACCAAATACAATTCCTTTCATTCTTCCCCAAATTGCTGCTGACGTACACATAGGGCAGGGTTCAAAAGTTGAATACAAATAACAATTTTCTAAATTTTTTGATTTTAGTTTATTGGCAGCAATTTTAATAGCATTAATCTCTGCATGGCAAGTAGGATTTTGATCTCTGTTAATTGTTGTGAAAGCTTCGGCAATAATTTCATTATCTTTAACAATAATTGATGTGATTAATACCTAATATACGTTAAATCAACCCATGTTGTCCAAGACAGAATGAGCATCCAGGCAACTGATATATGGCTTAATCAAGTTAAATAGACTGGGATTCATGCTTGAGAACCTGGTAAGTAACATCTCAGTCTCCCTGTTTGATACCCTCGCAAGAAGATCAGCCTTAACAAGGCCGTACAAATAACCAGGGAAAGCAGCATCCCTGCTGTAATAAGCAAAAAAGCCAAGCACTTTCTCCATGTCAGCTTCCCCTGCCTGGTCTTTTTGAACATCTACGGTAAAGATATACTTGCTTAGTTTGTGCAGCCTGACAAAAAACACTTCCGCCTTATGCTCTTTGCTCATGGGGACATAAGCAGGATGATAGTACCATTGTTCAAGTTCAGTACTGTTAAAAAGGGCTGCGTTTAGAGTATCCCCTTTAGTGGTTATTGTATTTGAGGTTTTCGAAAGGGCAGATACAAGAACATTTTTTTCCTTTGCTTTTTCATAAAGCTTGTTTAGTCTATCCTCTTCACCGGGATAGCATGCCCTGAGATTCCCGTCAAGAACAACTATCCCATCTTCATCAGTAAAATCAATTGCTTCTGCCGCCAGGTCAAGTTCAAGAAAGCGCCTTGCAATATTTATCATATTTTGCAATGGAAAACGCTCAATCCCGTTTGTAATTGAAGGGTCAAGGCTGTCCAGCTTAGTATCAGGAATGCACCATCTTGAATTTTTTGCCCTGAAATACTTATTTCTATAAATTATTTTATCCCCCTCATTATGGGCTGAAGAAACACAATATAACTCGTTTGTTATAGTCCGGATAGTTTTCTTCTTTACCATTAACACGCAGACAACCCGAATAAAACCAACACATAAAGAAGGGCTCTGGATGAAAACACTGCTGCCGCCGTCTATAAAAGCTATGGGCTTGGAGCTTTCCCAGGAACTTACAGGATAGAAATTATTTTTATTAATATCATAGGCTTTTGCATTATCAGAAACAAGAGCCCTGTCATCTGAAAAAGAACCAATATTTTTCCCTATAAAATCCAGCATCTCTTCCATCAGCTAATAAAAATTTTCGGAATATATAAATTTAAAGTTTTAAAAAAAGGTTAAATATAAAAATGGTTGCCTAAATCCAATCTACAATGGGCTATGAATTAATAATAACAGAAAAACCCCAGGCAGCCAATAAAATCGCATTATTTCTGGCGGATGGAAAAGCGGAAAAAAAGAACATCAATAAAATACCTTACTATGAGATTAAGAGGGGTGGAAAAGAAATAATCGTTGCAAGCGCCGTGGGACATCTGTATACTGTAGCTGAGATAGATAAGAGCTGGACCTACCCTAAATTTGATATCCAATGGATACAAAGCAGTAAGGTGAGCAAAGATTCCGCATACACTGGTAAATACGCAACTGCCCTAAGAAAGCTTGCAAAAGATGCTGATGAATTCACGGTTGCAACCGACTTTGATATTGAAGGAGAAGTTATAGGCTACAATGTAATACATCATATATGCAAGAAAAAAGATGCCTACAGGATGAAATATTCAACCCTTACAAAAGAAGAAATAATCAAATCCTATGAGAATAAGAAAAAGCATCTTGAATGGGGGCAGGTGTACGCGGGCCTCACAAGGCATGAGCTTGATTGGTACTATGGTATAAATCTTTCAAGGGCCTTGACATCAGCAGTAAAGGCAACAGGATCATTTAAGCTTCTTTCTTCAGGAAGGGTGCAAGGGCCCGCATTAAAAATATTATGTGAAAGGGAAAAAGAGATACAAAAGTTTGTTCCCGAGCCATACTGGGAGATTGAGCTTAAAGGGGTGCTTAACAAAGAAGATATAACCGCTATGCATAAGGAAGACAAATTCTGGGATAAAAACAGGGCCGATGAAGTTATGAATAAGGCAAAAGGAAAAGATGGCAAAGTCTCCAACGTAAACACAAGCCAATTTAACCAGGCACCTCCTACTCCATTTGATTTAACAACACTTCAGACAGAAGCTTACAAAACCCTTAAGATCCCTCCAAAAGTAACACTTGAAATGGCCCAGGAGCTATACATTGCAGGTTTAATATCTTATCCCAGGACTTCAAGCCAGCAACTACCTGAGAACATTGGATATAAAAAAATACTAAGTTCATTAAAAGCAAACGGCAATTATAGGCAACTGGCTGAAAAACTACTATCAAAAGAAAAGCTTAAGCCAAATAACGGCAAGAAAACGGATCCTGCCCATCCTGCAATATATCCTACAGGGTACCAGGAAGAGATTGAAGGTAAAAAAGCAAGGTTGTATGACCTTATAGTCAGGAGATTTATGGCAACCTTTGCAAGCCCTTCAAAAAGAGAAACAGTAACGATTACAATCGATGTGAATGATGAAAAATTCGTTGCAAAAGGGACCAGGACTATCGAAAAGGGCTGGCATGAATTCTATGGACCGTTTGTCAATTTTGAAGAGCAAACAATGCCTAAAACAAGCGAAGGAGATACTGTCGAAGTTATCGACCTTATAAAACATAGTAAGATGACACAACCCCCTAAAAGATATACACCTGCATCCATTATTAAAGAGCTTGAAAAAAGGAATCTTGGAACTAAAGCAACCAGAGCATCAATTATAGATAACCTTTTCTTAAGGGGCTATGTTACTGATAAATCAATGAACGTGACAGACCTTGGCATGAAAACCTGTAATACATTGCTAAAGTACAGCCCCAGGATTCTTGATGAGGAATTGACCAAGGAATTTGAAGAGGAGATGGAAAACATCAGGGAAAAAAACAAGCCGAGAGAAGAAGTTCTTGAAAAAGCAAGAGGCTTTTTAAACACAGTTCTTGATGACTTCAAACAAAAAGAAAAGGATATAGGAGAAGAGCTTAAGCAGGCTCATTTTGACAGCCTAAACGCACAGGCAACCATCGGAAGCTGTCCAAACTGTGAAGAAGGAACTATTATGATTAAAAGGAGCAAATATGGACGATTCCTTGCCTGCGACAAATACCCCGACTGCAAGACAACGTTCAATGTTCCTAACTCAGGTGAGATTAAGGGTTCAAAAAATTGTGAAGAATGCGGTCATCCTGTTATTACCATAAGAAATAAACGCTCAAGCCAAAAGTTCTGCCTCAATGAAAATTGTAAAACAAGGGAAACTGAAGAAGACAACATAAAAAAAGGTGAAAACGGGAAGAAATATGAGGAAGAGGGGATGGAATGCCCCGCATGCAAAAAAGGAAAAATGGTTCTTAGAAAAAGCTTCTATGGAGAATTCCTCGGCTGCGACAACTACCCCAAGTGCAAGACAATGATGGCTATTTCCAATGGAAAAGTAAACACCAATGCAATAACAAAAAATGGCACTTCAAAAAACAACGGAAAAGTTAATAAAAATACCACCAAAAAGAAAGCAGCCAAAAAAACGACAACTAAAAAGAAAACAACAAAAAAAACACCCAGTAAAAATAAAAAATCCTAAAAAAATTCTATGAAATCCCTTTAAACCGAATTCTTGCTTACAGCCTAAGGATTATATTCAGCGGCAACATTAGAATTAAAAGAGAAAAAAAGAAAAAATAACGAGGTAGACGGTTTACGGATATAAGTAAACCTTCTGTGTTATAACTACATCAGGTGTTGTAAACTCTGTCCTTGTGGGGGTACCAATTTTTGGTATGAAATTTACCCTGACACTTTCTTCCTCCACTATATCTCCAGGTGACTCATAGCAAAGTTTTACTATATCACCCGTTGAAAGGACTCCCTCACGATGATTTCTCCCTTCCTGATGATATACGGCAGTGAAGTAACCTTCACCAACCCTGGCTGGCTCTATCTTTATTTCTACATTATCATCAAGAGTATTGTTTGTATTTGTTTCACCTGTTATGGACACATAAGCATACACATTCTCACCATCAGTCAACTCCTCTTCCTCGACATCAAGCTCAACACCTTCTTCGGATGCTCCACTTATATCAGGGATGGTTATACCGATTATACCAACAGATGATAAGTTAAATGAAACTTCAGTGCCGCTACCAACCTTAAAGCTGTCATCCTGACCATCATCGTCATAGTCATTCTCAAGCATTACCCAGGATTCATTCGTAAGCCCTTCAAATGTTTCAACATTAAGGGTGTTGTAACCATCCTGATTATTATTTTCACAAACACCACCCTCTCCACGATATTTCATGGTTGCAGTGGTATCCGTTGTACTTAAAGTTAGTATTGTATCATCCAATTTGATTGGGTCTGAGCCAGGAGATAATGATAATATCTGCTCAAAATGATTCACGCTGGCATCCCTTCCGTCTGTTGCAGAAACTTCAATTACCTGCGCATTTGTTGAAATCTGCGCCCTTGCCTCATGTCCTGTTGCAAGGCTTTTTTCCTGCAATGAACTTGCAGTCTGAATCAATACTCCCGCTGCCACAGCGGCAACCAGAAGCATAGCTATGAAAACTATCAAAGTTCCAACGCCCATTTCAGCTCTTTTTCCTCTAAACATTTTATCAACCTCGTTATTTTTTCAGTCTCATGAACACTTTCATACATTTTTATACAAAAATATACATATTGGTATACTAGGATAACACATATATTTAAATTTTTCGTTTTGCAGCTAACATTATTTAAAAATGAAAAAATTTAGAGCAAATAAGCTAAAACCTTATTACACCTAAAATACCGTTAAAATCCCAAAAACCCCTACCCTACAGCAAACTATTTAAATATACAACTAATGCAAATACCCCATGACTTTCAAAAAAATAAAAGGAACAACAGATTATTATCCAGAGAAGCAATTTGTGCAGGATACAATATATTCTAAATTTAAAGAAATAGCCAAAAGCTATGGTTTTGAACATGTAGAGCCGCCAGTACTTGAAAAGATGGAATTGCTAACAGCAAAATCAGGAGATGAGATAAAAGAGCAGATTTTTCCTATCGAGAAAAAAAGCGATGAAGAAATGGGGCTGAGATTTGAGTTTACTTCCAGTATTGCAAGGATGTTTGTGCAAAAACAAAAAACATTGGCAAAGCCTGTAAAGTGGCTTTCTTTTAATAAAGCATGGAGATATGAAAGACCCCAGCTGGGAAGAGAAAGAGAATTTTTCCAATTTAACGCTGAAATAATAGGAACTCCACGGGTAGAGGCTGATGCAGAGCTTATAAACATGGCTATTGAATGTCTGCGGGCCCTTGGTCTCACAAAAGATGACTTTTTTGTAAAGATTAACAACAGAAAACTTTTGCAGGGCATCCTTATGGGTTATGTTGAAGAAGGCAGACTAGATAAGATTATAAAAATAATTGACAAAAGGGCAAAGATAACCCAACAACAGTTTGAAAAGGAGCTAAGGGATGCCGGAGCAAAAAATGTTGAAAAAATCCAGGAAATATTAGACATGGATATGGAAAAGATTGGTGAGGTTGTCAAGGAAGAGCCCGCTAAAACCGGATATAATGAGTTAAAGCTAATAAAAGACCTTTTGCCTGAAGAGTTCATAAAATTTGACATCAGTGTTGCAAGAGGCCTTGATTATTACACGGGCACAGTTTTTGAGATATTCGATTCAAAGGAAGAGTTAAGGTCATTGTGTGGCGGCGGAAGATACGATAATATGATTGAAATCTTTGGCGGCGAAAAGTGTCCTGCAACAGGCTTTGGAATTGGTTATTCCACAGTGAGGCTTTTCCTTGAAAAAAAAGGTATACTGCCTGATTACAAAGAAAAATACGATTATTTTGTTGCTTGCGTAAGTGATGAATACAGGAATGAATCCATTAAAATAGCTAACAAGATGAGGAAAAACAACTCTGTTCTTGTGGACCTTATGGGCAGGGGATTAAGCAAGCAATTAAAGTATGCAAATGCAAAAGGAGTTAAAGAAGTAGTCTTCGTGGGTGAAGAGGAATATAAAAAGGGTTACCTGAAAATTAAAAACATGGAAACAGGTGAAGAAAGGGAAATAAAAATAAGCCAAATACTCAACCAGTAAGAGTTATGACTTCATCATCAATGTAAAAAGAGTGCTCAGCCTGGGTTACAATCCCATTATCCACCTCCACCAAAGGAGGATAGTCATGGATAATTCCTGATTGCTTAAGAGCCCTAAGAGCAAGCCTTAACCTCCCCTGGCCATACTTTGCAACGAAATGCCTGCTTGCAAAGGGAAGCCCCTTTAATTCTGAAATCTCGGCCAAAAGTTTCCTTGCAACAGGATCGCGGACAGGTCTTTTGACAACCTGTGAAAATATCATGGCTTCCCCTGATTCTTTCACCATGCCCTTACCATTAGTGGCAAAAGGCTCTATCGCAATAAACATGCCTTTTTCAAGCTTGGTTGAATCACCCGTGTCATAATTAGGTATCTGGGGCTTTGAATGAACACTATAAAGGTCCAGCCCATGGCCTGAAAGGTTTTTAATGGGAGTATAACCATAAGAATTGATAGTATTGTATATGGTCTTGCCAATCTCTCCCAAAGTAACACCGGGCTTAAGGATTTTTGAAGCCTCTTTCAAGGCATCCTCAGAAGCATCAACGAGTTTTGAATAATTCCCGGATAAGTCAACCGTAAAGGCTGAATCACCTATGGCACCCTCTACACACACTCCTATATCAACTTTTACAACCTGGTCCCTAAATATCAGGTCATCATTGTAAACAGGAGTGTAGTGGGCAGCAAAGCTATTCAAAGAAATATTGACGGGAAACCCTACGCAACCCCCTAATTCAACTATTTTTGATTCTATTTTCTCAGCAACATCAAACAATTTTTCACCCGGTTTTATGAGTGTCTTGGCATACTCCCTTACTTCCGCACTTATTTTCCCTGCCTTAATCCAATTTTCCATCATTTTCAAACCCAAAATTACAACTTCTTAAAAACATTTATCCTTATAAACATCACAGAGCCCAGAATAATCATCAGTAGAGAAAGGATCTGGCCCATTGACAAGAACCCAAAAAAAAGACCAAGTTGTGGGTCCGGAACCCTTACAAATTCGATAAAAAAACGGAAAAACCCGTACATAAAAACAAATATCCAAAGGATTGAGCCACTTGCAAGCCTGCAGCCCCTTATTAAGAACAATGTACCAAATATAACAAGGTTCTTTAGGCTTTCTGCTATTTGAGAGGGAAAACGGCAGCCTTCGGGGGGGTTAGCAAGATGCGGGTTGTTTGAATAATCAATACATATTAAGCCATCCCACGCTATTCCATAAAGCTCACCGTTAATAAAATTTCCAATCCTGCCAAGAGCAAGGACAAGCGCGGTAGGGATAATAGTTAAATCAGCCATTTTATAGAAGGGGACATTATTTTTCTTGCAAAAAATAAAGCCTGCCACAAGAGCCCCCACCAAACCGCCATGAAAAGACATTCCACCATGCCAAAGCTTCAGTATATCTAAAGGTGATTGCCAAAAAACCCAAGGGTTGTAAAATATAAAATAAAAAAGCCTTGCTCCGATAAACAGACCAAAAGCAAGATAGACCGTATAATCAAAAACCTGGTCCCTCGTCAAATTAATCTTAAATTCTTTTTTCAGCCAATTAACCATAAAATAGCCAAAGACCAACCCTAAAAGATAAAACAGGCCATAGTACCTTATCTCAAGGTTGCCTATTCCAACTATAACTGGGTTAATCGTATGCTCTATCATCAGGAAAAGAAATAAACAAGTTGATTTAAATTTACCGCAACCTTTATATATCTTCAGGAACGCAGTGTTGTTATGATCCAAAGGCTCAAGCGCTGGTGGCTTCTTAGAAAAGCCAGGAAGGAAGAGGAGAAGCATATTCCCACAAGAGAAGAGATAGAAGAAGAGCACAGGCAGTTTATGAAAGAGGCAAAAGGGCTGGCAAAAGAAATCGAAGAAGATAATAAAAGGGCCTCAAAGAAACTAAAAAAGAAAACAAGAAAAAAAACCAAGAAAAAGAAGAGTAAAGTTTATAAAAAATAAGTATATCTCTGTTTGAGGACTAAAAAAAAGAGATAAAAAATTAGCAAATGGTTCTAAAAACAAATAAGCCGAAGGGGAGACTTGCATTGACTGCATCAGGTTTAACAGCAAATAATAGTTATTTTCATAAATCGGTGAAAGTGGTATAATATGTCCGGAATAGAGATAGCTTTACTTGCGGTTTTGATTGTTTTTTCAGGATACTTCTCAGGTGTTGAGACTGCTTTCGTAAGTCTTGATAGGATAAAATTAAGGAACATGATAGAGAAAAAAATGAGAAATGCCGAGCTGGTTTCCTTCCTTAAAGAAGATCCTCATAAGCTAATAAGCACACTCCTTATAGGGAACAACCTGGTAAATGTAGGGGCTTCCGCAATGGCGACCTCTTTAGCAATAGAGGTATTTGGTAGTATAGGAGTGGGTATAGCAACAGGAGCAATGACTTTCATTATATTGGTTTTTGGAGAGATTATACCTAAAAGCGTAGCCATGGCAAAAGCAGAGGCTTTATGTTCTTTTTCTGCCAGGTTCATATATTACTTAAGCATATTGTTAAAACCTGTCCTTTGGGTATCCGACAAATTAACAAAGGGCATTGCAACAGCACTTGGAAGCAAACAAGATACATTGTTTATCACAGAAGACGAGATAAGATCATTTGTGGATATGGGGGAGGAGGTAGGCAGCATAGAAAAAGATGAGAAGGAAATGATAAATAATATTTTCAAGATGAATGATATTGTCATTAGAGATATTATGGTGCCAAAATTAAACATGGTTAAGGTCAATGGTGAAAAGAAAATAGGTGATATTGTTAAAAAAGTTATCAACTCCGGCCATTCTAGAATTCCTGTATACAAAAGAGAAAAAATCATAGGCATCATA
>CAZBGG010000010.1:11498-17885 GCA_964491305.1 uncultured Methanosarcinales archaeon | reverse complement strand
AGTCAAAGGAATGAATATCTGGCTCTATATCGTCTATTATTAATGTATAATTCTTTGAAGCTTCATTTTCCGCCTTATCATAAGCAGTTGCAGTTAAAATACAAGACTCATTTGAACCACTACTACAATCCAATTCATTTGGAGTAAAATTCCCCTTCCATAAGCCATCTTCTTTTTTAGTAAGGTCATTACCTTCAATTTCTACATAATCCATATTTTTATCAGTCACTTCGACATAAAATTCAACAAATACATCAGAACGGCTTATATTGTATGTAGCGTTAGAACCTACTTCAGTAATATTTGGCGGTACAGTATCAAGAGTGATTCTCATTAATGGAGTTTCATTGTAGTTACTTGCTTTATCGGTCATAGAAGCTTTATACCAGTACTCCTTATTACTATAAAGCCCAGTAAAATTATGCTCCCTTGTTTCATCATCAATAGTTGTATATCTTTCATTATCAATTGATTCCAGACTAGAATCATAAAGATTGAAGCTAACTTCTTTTTCGTTTACATCTTCCCCTTCTATTTCTATATATATCCAGTCTCTGCTTTTGTAGGTATTATTTTCCATCCAATCAGCATAAGAAATAGTTGGTGGTGTGGAATCCGTTACTAAAATATATGTATCTGAGCCTGTATTACCTGCCTCGTCTGTAGCCACAGCTTCAAGTGTACATTCTCCATCGTCAGGACAACCCAATTCAGAGGGCTTCTCCGTGAGAGTCCATTTGTTATTGTCATCAGGTTTGGTCATTTGTTTGTCATTTAAATAGACCTCAGCTATTTGATGGGGTTCCTCATCAATATCATAAGCTAAAACATTAAACTCCACTTCATCCCCAGGGTGAGATACATTATAAGTAGCATTTGAAACCAACTCCTCCACTACTGGATTGTGGTTGTCAATATAAATAATAATATCTTCTAATTTTTCATTTACACCGTAATCATATACAGCTAATGTGAAATTCTTTTTTTCTGTTTTTCCCTGTGCTATGGAGGGAACTTCAAATTCACAGGAAAATTCAGAATCTGATTCCAAAGTACATAACTTCTCATCACTTTCATTCAGAAGCAAAGTTTCGTTTACTCTATGATCCTCAATATCAACTTCTAGTTTTAGATTTTCATTTGGCTGCACTATTATTTCTTCCTTTTCTCCGTAAGTATCATTTAATTTTGGCTTTCCATCAATACGCGGCTTTTTGTTATCAATAAAGATTGAATAATTCTCAATAATTGAGTAACCAGTATCAGCAACAGCCTCCACTTCTAGGTAACATTTTTCTTCGATACTTTCTGTAGCATTAGGGCACCCTAAATCTTCTGGCATTTCTGTAAGAGTCCATTTCTTTTCATAGTTTTCCTCTGATTCCATGTTCAACTCAGAGCCTTCTATAAACACATCTTCAGCTTCAGGACTCGTATAAACATAATAATTAATTTCATTATCACTTCTGGTAATATTAAAAGGCCTGTTTGTATCAAAACTGTATATTTCAACAGTTGTGTTATCCATTTTGTATTTAATTGTGGTAGAATTAATGTTTCCAGCTTTATCTTCTGCCTCAATCGTTAATGTGCAATTACCTGTAATTTCACCATCTAATAAACTACATCCGAAATTCTTTAAACTATTTTCTAGCATGTAAGCATCGCCACCTATACTACCCATTACTTGCGAAGACTCATTCTTTATCCTCACTTCATCTAGATAAAGGTCAGAAGCATTAACCCTGAATTCAATAGAACTTTGCGGGTGGTCTATGTAATCATAATCGTTTTCATCATAAGGTTCACTACTTACACGAACAACTGATAAATTTGGAGGAATATCATCGTAAGTGATGTTTATTGTCTGGGAATCGTTAACATTGCCCATCTCGTCCTCAGCAATAATTGTATAAAAGGGACTTTCCCCTTCGCCTATCTCTAGTGTTTTCTCAACCCAGTCCCAATCCCTATATGTGTGAGCAGCCATATCCATTGGTATATAATAACCACCTTCATGATAATATAATTCTACTGATTCCAAATCTCCATCCTGGTCACGCACTTCCGCTTCAATCAAAACCTCTGTTGGCTTGTTAATAAAAGTAACATTGGATTGATTATTTCTAACTTCTGGAGTCCTGTTTAAATTTTCAGTCCTGCAATCAACACAACTAAATTGGGATTCATAAACAGGATGACAGAATCCATCGCCAAGATTCCATCTTTCCTCAGGATCATCTGAGCGAGGCCCTGCACAACCGCATCCATAAGAAGTGTTCTCTATCCCATAACCTGGCTTGACCTCTGTGCCATCATATAGGTCTGGTTCTTCATTTTCTTCGTGTGTCTCATTGGAATAAAATTGGGAAGGGAGATTATTAAAACCACAATCACTAGGGCAGCTTATGCAGGTTTCCCCTTCTTCATAATCACAAACCCCATCAAAATTACAAACCCCTCCCCCTTCACCAAGTGTCTCAACTATCCTAATAGTTCTTGTTTCATTATCCACTGGCTCAAAATAACCGCCACTAACATTTTCAAAAATCGGGCGGCATGTAAAATCATATTCATCGGGAACACTTTCCTTTGAAAAATTAATTGTAAATATAGCATGAGCATTATTATATGTTCCACTATGGCCTGTACTTCTTCTTTGCCATCCCTGGTTTTCTTCATCAGTACAATTATGGCATTTAAATTCTACATCATGACTTCTGTAAACTGGAGTACTTGTATCATTTAATTCAAGCCTGCAGGTGAAATTAAGAAGGCCGGTGGTTGTATTAAATTCAGCAGCACTTTGTTCAGGACTGATTAATTTTGCACTCGTTTGCCAGACAATATTTGGAGTAACTATTTCATTCTGGGTTCTATAATAATAATACCTATTCATCCAAGTATCTTGAGAAGGGTAGTTATGGGTAAAAACATCATGATGGGAGTGTAAATCAGACTCCACCCTTACACCTATACGGAAATAACGCCCTATATAATGGCGATTATTTATATTAAGGGGAGTCATATCAAATGTAAGTGGGAACATGGCTTCATTCTCCCCTTCACCAATATTCCTATTCACCCAATGACCACTTCTTCTGTAGAAATAATTAACTTCTATATCTTCCCAGTCAACAGCCATTTTCTCAACACTTTGGTTAAGGTCATCTGTTATATTAACTTTGAATGTATGGTTATCTGTACTGCTATTAACTATTGAGCCTTGATAATCTTGTGAAGGAAAAATAAAATCAGTATATAATATACCCTTCACTGTAATATCTGTTTCTTCAACCTCCGAATCCGGTGCTCCGTAAAAAGATACATTGGAATAGATTGAATAATCATCGCCAACCGGAAATTCAGACTCAGACACATCCCATCTTGTGATACAAGGATATTCAAAATACCACTCATAATACTTTTCAATACCTTCATCCCCCTCGGGCAAGCTTCCCCTTGCTTCGAATTCACTCATGTTAATAGTGCAATTCGCAATCTCATCCAATATACCACCCTTTTCTTTTAGGTAGAAATGAGTTGTTGCACCATCTATTTCAACTAACTCATTGGTATAATCAGGCATTGTCACGTTTGCACCTAGGTAAAGAACAGTGGGCTCCTTGATCTCGGGAGATTGAGCCCGATAGACAGTTGAGTTTTCTATGAAAAGTTCGCCTGTATAAAGGTCCATGTTCCGACTTGAAAGGTAATAATCACTTATGATTGGCTTAATAACTTTATTCACTTCAGTTTCCTCGCTAACAGGTTCCGTTGTATTTATATATACGTTTGGTTGATTTGTAATATTACACTCAAACACATTAAGGCCTTCTCTTATGTAAGATGAGTTGATTTCAAAAGTAGCATTAGGCGAAGAATTAAGGCTTTGCACCATAAAAGGTTCTGAGTAATCCCTGTTTTTGTATAATGTAACATTATATGATGGCATGTTTGAATCAGACAAACCTAATATATTAAGGTTACAAGAAACATTAAAAAGCGAATTATTTGCTACATTGGGAGGAGATTGAAAAGAATCTATGCTTGCTTCTCTGTAAGCCTTGATTTTTGCTCGAGTGCTGTTCATATCGTAATAGCTTTCCTCAAGAGGTCCTGCAGTAATATTGCCCTTTCCAAAAATATTGCTTGAGACAACAAAATTGATATTATTGCCACTTGATTCATCGGAATGGGTATATGTTCCATTGAATTTCCAATCAAAATTTTCATAATCCTCCTGGAGCCCGCATGTATCATTTAAACTTGCTATCAGCGGGAATTCATCCATATAAAACCAAGTGCTATTGTATTCAGGATTTTCAATGTTGATTGTAGCCTCATCCAAAATATTAATAGAGCCTTCCGTGGATTCTCGGAAAAAATCATAATTTCCATTGTCTGCTTCAATTTCAACATTAACATCTAATGGTCCAACGGGCACATCACAATCAATTGATATTGAATGCTTACAAGTACCATTTTCATTAACACTGGTGGTTACATCCTCTTCCTCACCTTCTACTGACCAGGTACAGTTATAGGAAGTCCAATCATCATCTATTTCATCACTTTCATTAACAGGCACACCGTCTCCACCTATAATCTGGGCTTCAACCGGGATATACTGAGTATCTAACACACTGCTATTCCTGTAAAAGGAACCTTTATCTGAGATGAAATCAATTCCTATAACCTCTTCTACATAAACTTCCACCATGTCAAAAGACATATTATAGAACTCTCCATCAGCCAGAGCAGTTATATTCACAGGACCAATAGTATCGTACGGAAAGGAATAGTAATCAGATTCCCCGCTGGCGATTTGACGTGTGCGTTCAGTTGTAGATGAAAACCAATCAATGGAATAATCCCCTGTTGGGCCATTACAACTATCTTCTACTGTGCTATCAAGAAATATTGTTTCCTCTGAATCAAAAAAGCTATTGTTTTCAGGAGATTCAATTTGGATATCAAGCTCATCTTTTATAGAGATATCTTCTGTGGCAGTATCTTCAGCGAAAACATAATCAGAATCTGCAATTGAAGCGTTCAGGGTTAGTGTGTAGCTCCCTAGTGGTGTATCACAGTCAGGCTCGATATCAAAATAAAAGGTTTCATTGCCTTCTTCCTCCTCGCCTGTGATATGGTTATTAACATTAAATTCCCATGAGACATCATTCAAAGGCAATTCATCTTCTGGAAGTTCTACTCCTTCAACGTTTCTTATTGCACCTTCAAGATTTACTGAATCAAATCTCATAACATCTATTGATTCATTTTCAATTGAAACAATTAGCCGCTCTTTTATTTTGTAAGAGTCTTCTAAAGTGTCATTTACATAATAATCGCCACTGGCTGTGACATTCCAAAAACGCTCTCCCAGGCTTGAATCACTTGTCGGTGCGAACTCGCAGGAAAACTCACCGTCTGAACCTGTTGGCGTAGTGCATGAGCCCCCACTTACATTGTAATCCAAAGAAACATCATCCATCTTCTCTCCTGTGTCATCTGTCACATTCACTAGTAACTCAAGGCTGGAATTAACCGTACCACTACGGTAAACAATAGAATTCTCATCAAGGAGAGAGTCCACATAAAGACTGCCATATACCAATACTTCTTTTTCTTTTTTATAATCAAAATACCCTTCTTTTGATAATTCTACTTTAAGTTCATGGGGACCTAAATCTGAATCAGTGGGGATTTCATAGCTCCCATTAAAACCAGTAGAATCTGTAGATCCATCATCAATAACTTCATTACCCCAGTAAACTGTATAATTAACTCCGTCAACATAGCCTTCAACATCAGAAATGTTTTCTACAGTATAATTGACTTTATTTGGTCCTTGGGCTTGAGCGTCACGGAAAACCTTTTCGTCATCAATAGTAAAATCAGCAAATAATTCTCTTACATCATAGATAGTTACCATTTCACTTGAAGTGTTGTAAAAATCGCCTTCCGCTGTTGCAGTGAAATTTGCATGGCCTAGTGTTTCATCTGGAAGAATATAATAACCGGATTTTCCACTTAAAATATCTTCTTCAAAATCAAGGGTTCTAACATGCCAATCAACCGAATAATCCAATTGTGCAGGACCACAAGTATCGTTGATAGTGCTATTAAGGAAAATAGTTTCACCCGGTACGTAAAAGCTGTTGTTTTCAGGAGATTCAATTTGGATATCTAGCTCATCCATTATTGAGATATCTTCTGTGTCAGTATCTTCAGCGAAAACATAATTAGAATCAGAAACTGAAGCATTTAGTGTCAGTGTATGGCTTCCAACCGGAGTATCACACTCTGGTTCAATATCAAAGTAGAATGTTTCATTGCCTTCTTCCTCCTCGCCTGTGATATGGTTATTAACATTAAATTCCC
>CAZBGG010000010.1:0-11398 GCA_964491305.1 uncultured Methanosarcinales archaeon | reverse complement strand
TACCCCAGTAAACTGTATAATTAACTCCGTCAACATAGCCTTCAACATCAGAAATATTTTCTACAGTATAATTGACTTCATTTGGGCCTTGGGCTTGAATGTCACGGAAAACCTCCTCATCTTCTATTGTAAAGTCACCTGATAAATTCAATGTTTCATAAAGATAAACAGTGTCAGTTGCCATATTATAATAATTTCCTTTGGCCTCTGCAGTTAGATTTACCTGGCCAGTTATATCCTCTGTGAACATATTAGAACCTGAGCTTTCCCCAAATACACGTCTGCTAATATCACTTGTCAAAACATGCCAATCAACTGAATAATCTCCTTGTGCAACACCACAACTATCGTTTATCGTACTATTGAGAAAAATGATTTCTCCTGATTCATAAAAGCTTTCGTTTTCAGGAGATTCAATTCGGATATCAAGCTCATCCATTATTGAGATATCTTCTGTGTCAGTATCCTCAGCGAAAACATAATTAGATTCAGGAATTGAAGCGTTCAGGGTTAGCGTGTGGCTTCCAACTGGAGTATCACAATCTGGTTCAATATCAAAGTAGAATGTTTCATTGCCTTCTTCTTCGCCAGTAAATTGATCATCAACATTAAATTCCCACGAAACACCATCCAAAGGTAAATCATCTTCTGGAAGTTCTGCTCCATCTGCATTTCTTAAAATTCCTTTTAGTGCTACTGAATCAAGCCGCATAATATCTAATGATTCGTTTTCAATTGAAACAATTAGCTGCTCTTTTAATATGTAAGAGTCTTCTGCAGTGCCATTTACATAATAATCGCCACTAGCTGTGACATTCCAGGATTGTTCTCCCAGGCCTGAATCAATTGCTGGCGTGAACTCGCAGTAAAACCCACCGTCTGAACCAGTTGGTGTAGTACAGGAGCCTTCGCCTACATTGTAATCCAAAGAAACAACATCCATCTCCTCTCCAGTGTCATCTGTCACATTCACTGGCAAAACAAGGCTGGAATTAATCGTGCCGCTGCGGTAAACAATAGAATTCTCATCAAGAAGAGAGTCCACATAAAGACTGCCGTAGACCGAAATTTCCTTGGTTCCTACATTACTAATGTAGCCTTCTTTGAAAAGAAGAACTTGAAGATTATGTGGACCTAAGCTTGAATTATCAGGAATTTCATAGCTTCCATTAAAGCCAGTAGAATTTGTGAGCCCTTCCTCAATAATTTCATCATTCCAGTAAACTGTATAATTAACCCCGTCAACACCACCTTCAGCATCAGAAATGTTTTCTACAGTATAATTGACTTCATTTGGTCCTTCAGCTTGAGCGTCACGGAAAACATCTTTGTTTTCAATAGTAAAATCAGCAAACAAATCACCACCTTCAATGGTTAAAATACTTGAAGATGATTCAGCACTTTCATAATATTCCTTAGAGGCAGAGGCATTCCAGTAATAATCACCAGGGGTAATTGTATCAGCCTTATAAATACAGTGATAAACCCCTTCTCCTTCATAATTAATATCGCATGTGCCAGGAGGTGTATCGAACTGGACAATTGCATTACTCACCGGTTCATTTAATTCATCTGTTACATTTGCCCTAAGTTCAACCTCGCTTCCTTCCCCTTCCTGTGTCACATTGGTATAGTTTTCAGGGCTCAGAAGCTCAACATTCAAACGCCCGTGAACATCAAAATATTTTGTAAGATTAACATTGGGAGAATAATCTGCACCTATTGTTATTGTTATATTTGTACGCCCTACTCCCTTTTCCGGTGAAACTTCTAACATATGTTCTTTTTGTTCCGTTATACCAGTATAATTATCAACTGATTCTCCACCAAAAACTAGTTCAAAATAACTATTTATGCCTTGTGCATTATCACGAGCATAGACAATAGGGGCAACTGTAATATTTATGGTATTATTTTCTCCTGTCCTGTAAACAGGTCCCGGCGAATGGGGGACCGTTTCAATATCTGAAGTGATATGATCAAAGACTTTAATTGTATAATTATCTGAAGAGGATGGAAGATAATTTGGGTCATCAATCAATACAGACCAATTGTGAGGCCCTACGGGAAGAGTACTTGCCGGCTCATACCTGCAACTATACACACCGCTACCCTCATAAACAACGCCATCAAGACAAAAGCCAGGTGTTGGATAAACAAAATCAACATAGTTACTTTCTATTGGTTCTCCCAGTGAATCGTTTATTAATATTTCAAGCCTTACATTTGTATCAGTAGTACCTGATTTAAATACCTTTACCTCTTCTTCTGTGGTTAAATTGATAGATGCTTTATCAATAACTTCATAATTATAAATTTTTTTAAAAGATCTATAACCGCTTTTGCTTATATTAATTCTTAAATTATGCAGACCTAATTCCTCATCTTCGGCAATTGTAAAATTATGGGTGAAACCTTCACCATCACAAGAATCCTCTTCAATAGGCTCCTCACTCCAATAAATAGTGTAATTAAGATTTTCCAGGGCCTCACCTATATAATTAATATGAATTTTTTCCTCCTCATTTCGAAGCATTTCGCTGTTTGGTTCAGGAGTAAGATTAACCTCTGCATCAATAAAACCCCCTGAGATATTTAAAACTCTTGAAGTGGAATTTGCAGTGAAATAATACTGTTTTCCAGCGGTCAAATTCCAATTATATAATCCAGCCTGCATTGGCTCAGGGCTGTATTCACATTCGTACACACCATCTTCCTGAAAAAAATCAATGCAAGAACCGTTAGGCGTGTTAAAAGAAACATCAGCTCCATCTATACTTTCATTTTTATAATTGCTCACATTAGCCTTAAGCACAACTGTATCATCGCTTCCTTCTGCTGCATCTAAATATGTATAGTTTTCAGGTGCAATGAGCTCAGGCTTCAAATCTCCATAGATATCAACATCCTTAGTCTTATTATATGAACCAAAGTTCCCTCTTTCAAGTAAAACTACTACCTCTCCCGGTCCTATCGGCTCGCTGGAATTGATTTCTATAGAAGAACTCGTGCCCCCATACTCAACATTTTCTATTTCCTCTACAAACTCATCTTTCCAGTAAACTTTTACAGTAACACGCTCAGCATCTCCTCCCTCCTTATAAGTAACATTATCAACTTCCCAGTTTATATGGTTCTGGGGTGAGCGAAACTCGTTTCTCGCAGCAATATCATCTATTATAATATCAGCTTTTAGTGCATCAACCAATGAAAAAAATCCTGTCGCACTTGCATTGTCATAGTACTCTTTTGAAGCAAAAACATCCCAGTCGTATTCGTCAATTACCATATCTACTGAAGCCAAGAAATCGCAGACATAAATTCCTTCTTCCTCCTCATATATAGACTCGCAAGGGTCTCCTTCTATTCCCTCAATTTCAAATTCAACATCTGCTCCCTCAACCGTATTTGAGTTTTCATCTGTAACATTGACTCTTAATTCTATTTCCTCACCCCTTACAACTGGTGTAGCATTAGCAGGCTCAATAATCTCCATGTCAAGTTCGCCATAAATATCAAAAGAATAGAATCTTCTTTCTTCAATAAAACCATCTTTAGTAACCAAGATTTCCAAAAGCCCTTTATCCTCTCCTACTTCTTCCCCGCTTGGAATTTCATACTCACCATCAAATCCATCTGAAGAGCACACTCCATCATCAATTTCATCGTCATTCCAGTAAACCGCATAATTAACATCATCAAGCTCGCTTCCAGCAGAAGTAATGTTTGTTATATTATAACTAATTCTTGTGTTTTTATCATCTACTCCTTCTCTATAAACCATCTCTTCGGGAACCACCTCAGAATCAAAAGAAATTTGGCCTCCAACGTTAAAATATTGTAAGCCGGATTCATTTTTTCTATAATGTTGTGTTTCCTGGAATTTTACGTGATAATAATTTCTCCCCTCAAACTCTGAACCATACAAGTCAAAATTACAAATACCCTCAGAATTACTAAAGACACTCATTTCATGACTATCGTTTATATAAAGCTGGCAAGGTTTGTTTGTGATATAAGAGCCATCCAGTCCGTCTTCCAACCTTGCCTGGATATGATCGTCCCTTACACCTATATTAATAGTGGATCTATTATGTGTTAAAATTGTTACATTGGAAGGCCTTTTTTCAATTAGGGGCCCACTAAAATTTTCGGTTTCAAAGGGACCATGGAGCATTGAATCATTTGCATCAAAAGAAAAATACTCAAAATAAAATTCGGTTTGTCCAACAAAAGATTGCCCCAATGGTAAAGTGAAATTAAGAATACCTGTATCGTTTATTTTCCCCATGGAGTTATCTTCTCCAGCTTCATTTATAACAAAGAGCTCCACGCTCACGTTGTCATTACTGCTTGCATTAACTAAAAAACTAAAATCCTTTCCCCAGTAATCCATATTTGGATCAAAGGAAACATTTTCTAAAGAAGGCATTTGAGTAGTTGGAGCTTCAATCAAGTAATTCACTTCACTAAATTCCCCCCCATATTCACTTACTTTTGGCTGGATAATTTTTATTGTATCACCTATGGAATTATCAGTAGTATCTTCCATGCAAACCCTGAAAGTATCACCATCTATAGTAAACTCAGAATAATCAGTATCGAGGGCTGAACAATCATTACTTAAATTTGAAGGTGTTATATCACTATAATTGCCTTCAGATAAATAATCAACTAAAATTGTTGCATTATCAACAACCTTTGAATCATTAAAAGAATAATTAATAATTGCATCTTCAATAACATCTTCAGTTTTTGATGTATTCCTAACTACCTCAAAATTTATTTTCTTGTACCCTCCATCCATCCATATTTCATTTTTCCTTGTAACAACGGGAATAACTTCCCTGCCATAATGCCAAAGGAAGTCATTATCCCTTTCAATTTCCGGTGTGATGTAAAAGTCCATGGCACAGCCTTCTGTAGTGCCGTCATCTTTTGTATAACCCAGAAAAACCGTATCTCCTAATAAACTACAATTAACCCTGTTAAAATATGTGTAATCACCTTTAGTAATAAGAGAATCAAAAAAAGGCTCGTCACCCTTAATTGAGCGGACATATATTGGAAGTGTCGGCGAGCCATAGGTTATGTTAATAGCTTCACTGAAAACACTTTCTCCTGCTCTTACGTTTTTAACTTTTGAAAGCCTGCTGTTGTTGACTGTGTAAGAAACCTTATCTGAAAAATCATATTCATAATCAATACTCAAATCATCAACGTGTAAAATAGTGTCATAACTGCTTGTGAAACTAACGGGTATGTGGCAGAGTTCTTCTTGAGGGCAACTTTCAAGATAATTTTGTAGATCGGACTCTATGCCCTCAACAGTGTCCATTTCGAATATATCCCCCCTTTCCCAAACAGCCTCTCCACCTATATTGAAGGAAATATCTTTAGGATAATTTGGATAATAAAGTGCTAGTTCATAACTATCCAAAACAACTAGCTCGTCGCCATAAAATTCGGTAAAATCTCCTACCACAAAGTCAAGAAGATTTGTGGTTGTGATGGTGTTTTCTTCATTGAAATCAGAATCTAAAATCAGAATATCTCCATTACCCAATCTTAAAATAAAGCTTTGTTCATGGTATAAATTTCCGTGGGAAACATCCTCTATTGAAGAATCAGCATCAAACACTATCTCGCAAATATCCTCTTCATAGTCACATGAATAGAAATAACCCGAATGGGTGCCTGCAAAAATTTCATTTTCAACTATTTCAACAGACTCAACTCTTCCTATGGATTTATTCCATATTGATGAGCCATCAATTGAAAAAATCTTGAGGCCGTCCCTTGCCCCAACAATTATTTGGTTCCCATCTAATTCAGGCATGATGTCTTCAACAACCACATCATAAATATCATCAGCGAGTGGAAGAGACCAGTTTTTATTTAATTCATTATCATACAAAAACAGGTTCCTGTTATCATCAAAGGCAGCAAATTCATCGTTTTCTAGAATCTCCTCACTTATAAGCCTCACTGCAAGGTTTGCATCAGAAATCTCTTCCCATCCATCTTCTTGGTATGAAGTGTAGCTTTCCCCGCTTGTTTTTGTATCAAGAAGCATATTGTAATATTCGTTTTGAGCACAATCATCACAGCTAAATGTAACATCCAGGCCTTCATCTATATCAGAGCAGTTAACAGAAGCATAACTCCAGCTGTAATCAAGGGATGTATTGGAATAAATCTCTGAATGCATTACTTCCCCGGGAAGCTCATTCCATCCGTCTGAATAATACTCTGACTGGTCAGTTAGGGAGTGCTGGGTTCCTAAATAGACAGAATCGTTTGAATCACAACCCACGCAATCTATTTTAATATCATTTTGTTCATTGAAATCCCCGCAATCCACTTCAATCGTTTCCCTTTTCAAGTCGTATGGGTAACCTAGAAATTCATGCTTTACATTTTCATTTGAACCCCTTAATAGCCTGTAATGGTTATCATCATTGCATGTAGGACAGGAATAAGTAATCTCCTCTTCCCCTTTCAAATCACTACACTTTACAGGGGTTCTTGCCACGCTATGCTCAAGGCTGGTTTCGCTATGTATCCCCACGAATTTCTCGGTTGAGTCGCTCATTATTTTATAAGAGCTATCCTCATCACAACCCACGCAGGAAAACTCAAGCTCGTTTTCAGAAGATAAATCAGCACAATCAACAGGTGTACTAACAGAACTATAGTCATAGGAATCTTCAACTTTATATCTAATCATATAGTCAAACTCCAAATTTACGTGCCAAACCTCTTCTTCACAAACATATTCCGAATTACCACCAGAAGTTGAAGTGTCTCCTTTGATTCTGTAACCATGTCCATGTTCACAGTCTTCACAAAAAAGATAAGCATCATCAGAAAGTTCTGAGCAAGAAATCTCTTCTTCGACCCATTCCCATCCATCATCACAGGAAGGAGCATCTGAAACATTTATTGAATACTCATCACCTCCAAAGAATTGTATTTCTAACTCTTCATTTTTGCTTGCATTTTCTTCACATACCGCAACTTCAACACTACACCTACCAGCATCTATCTCAGAGGGAATATCTAAATCATCGGCGTGGAAATAAACAATCTCCCCTTCACCACCCAAAAGATTCTTCTCAATTGATTTATCAGGTTCATTACCTGCTCCAGGTACTTTATATTCAATACCTGAGGGTTTTTCAATTTCACTTTCATTAACCGTATAAGTATTTTCTGCCAAATCAAAACTAAGGTCAGCCTCTTTACTATTCAAATAGGTAAGAGCCAGATCAATTGTACAATTTTTAGCATTAATTGCGTCCTCGCCTATACCTGTTCTTGCCAGATCATAAATCAAGCCCTCCCTTAAATCATGAATGTCGCTTACTTGAGTGTAATTCCTATAGTCTATGATATTATCTTTTTTTATTTGGGCCAAATCAACAGAATAACTCTCTTCACCAAGTAGGAGGTTTAAAGGCTCTTTTTCGCCCTTGAAATTCATAGCGGTATCAACATAACAAATTTCTTCATCGCTTTCAACATCATAAGAATAATCAACATTAAAACCATCCTCATCCTTTACTTTCTTGTAATCGGCAGCATCATCAAAATCTGTAAGGGAGGTGTCAACATCAATCACTTCTAAATCTGCCAAATCCTGCTCGTAAATATTATTACCAATTTCAATGTTCAATGAGCCGCTTAATTCGTCTGAACTCCTGCCCAGATAAAAAGACAAATAACACTCCCTTGCGTTTATTGGTGAAGTAAAGCCAAACTGGTTTTGTTGCAATTTGAGGCTTTCATTGGTTGAAACAAAACCAAAAGGTTCTTTATCCATTGAATAATTAAGTTCAGCACTTTCAGTAACTGTTTCTGAATCCAGCTTATATTCAGTATCATTTACACTTACATTTATATCAGCCGAGCCAGAACCATAATAATTTAAAGGCAGTTTAAGATAACAACTACGATTCTCAAAATTACTTATATAACTGGATGGCAAATTAAATCGAAGGGATTGCTGAGAACTAATTTTTTCAAGATTCGTAAAATTCCCTTCATCCAGTTGTTTTTCCTCACTTTCGCCTCTGGATCTGGAAACACCGACACCTTGTATAGGATAAGTTGTAGAAACATCCGCATATTTCGTAAGGTTTCCATATAATAGGCTCAGCCCCTCTGAACAACCAACCAGTATTTCTTGAGTGGGTGCTGTGGTATCAAAATTTCCAGCTCCTACCACTGAAATACCTTCAAAATCGTCTATATTACCTAATCTATTAAATCCTTGTGCATCATAAAGAAAAAGTTCGCCTAAATTATGAACAAGCAAACGCTCCGAATAGCCACCATCAACATAAGCACTTTCAATACCACCATCAAAAAATATTTCTTCATGCTCTTTTTCATATAAAGCATAATTAAGACCTGATATCGAAAATGAAGCTGAATCTATATGAGAATCCCGAGGTATTTTCAAGTGCCTGTGACTACTCTCCCCATCCTCTATAGGGATTTGAAAACCCTTATAGCCAGGTTCTCCTGGTTCAGGGTCACAGACTGAATAATTTTCAACAAAACTGCAAAGCCTATACTCTATAATAGGAGAATCAAGATTTAATATTCTGCCATCTTGCTCAAAATAGCCATAATTTCTGATGGTATAACTCTCGCCCCCATATATAAATTCAAGCCCAAAATACTCGACTTTGTCCACTATTTCATAGATAACCTTGCCTTTTGCATACTCAGAACTATCCCAGTCTATATTGAAGGTATAGCTGTTTTCTTCAGAAGGTGACTCGTGATTATGCAATTCTACCCATTCTGAGCCATCGTAACCCATTATTTTGGAAAAACTTAACAAATCTGAGTCAGGATTTTGAACACTCAACTCATCTGAGCCTGTTAATGAGAAAATAACAGACCAATTATTATCCACTGAAATATCTTCCAGATTAAAGGACATTTCCTCAAGTAAAACCCGGAAATTCCGCTCAGAGAGCTCAGGAACATTCCAGGATAATTTGTCTATTTTACCATCATTATTTAAATCAATGTATGTTAGATTATAAGATGGGTCATTTGTAATATCTATCTCTTCGTCTTCTTCAAGATAGTACAGATGAATGTTTTCTTTATCAGCACCATCGATAAAAGTGCTGACACTAACATCACGATATATCATGGAAGTGTTTGAATATACCTTTATTTGTTTCTCTTTACCGGCCTGGGAAGGAGTGAGGGGTGTTTCTTCCTTTCTAGGGGCGGGCGTTTCAAAGTAAAGCATCTTTTCTTCGCTGGATAAATCTTGAGAAGTAGCAGAAACGGTTAATGAAGCTTCCTCTGCCGGTCTTTTCTTCAAATCTTCAGGTTTTTTAACATTAAAGGCATCAGGAGGAAGCTCCATGTCTGCTTCTGAAGAAATAATGTTATCATCAAGCTCAACAGCCCATGTAACAGCCTTACCAACTTTTATACTACCAACGGTTTTTGAAGCAGAAGCAGCATCAAAAGTCTCCAACTCAAATGAAGGCTCTTGCTCTGTCGTGAAAGTCTTTGTTTCTCCATATTCTGTATCTACTTCCTCTGACTCGCCAACTACATTGAATTCGTATGTAGTATCAGGAACTAAGCCAGTTAAATCTTCTTCCAATTCATAAATTCCGTCTTCAATAAATTCTTCAACTGTCAAATTTTCCCAATCTTTACCTTCTTCTCTATATTTAAGATAAGCTTTTGTTGGATTATTGGTTATTTCTATACTACCGCCTATAGTCGCATTTTCCCAAGTTATATCTGTTGCCTCTTTGGTTTCCAACTCAATAAAAGGCTCTTTTCGGGTTGTTGTATTCCCTTCTTCCAATTCTTCCTCCTCTTCAACAACTTCTTCATCCGTTTCTTCAATTGTTTCTTCATCTATTTCTTCATCATATGCATCCTCGTAGGGTAATGTTTCATTCAAGTCTTCAAGGGTTTCATTTGGATTTACATAGAATTCAAAGTGTTTCCTTTCTGTAAGATTATCAAAAGTCATATTAACAAATAAATCATGGGGTCCTGTAACATTGACGGTGAAATTCTCATAATAATATGTCCTGTAGAAATCGGTATATAAGGTCCCGTTAATTTCAGAATAGTTGTAAGAATCAGAAAGATTAATCTCATCGCCAAGGGATAAATTCGATAAAACAGTAGTATTTAAATTATTAAAGGAAGCAAGATTAACTCCAACAACTGATATTATAAATAAAACTAATACTACCAGCTTAAAATATCCTCTTTTTTTAATAACAAACCCCTCCACCGACTTACTTTTCAATTATCAGTTATGTTCACATTTAAATAAATTATTCTACAAATAAATGAATTTTATAAAATGTATTTTTTATTTTTTAAAATAACACTCTTTTGTCAAAAAATCTGATATTTTATATTTATTAATAATAAAAAATCAGTTTTGCAACTACTAACTAGTCATAACACAAAAACAAACAATTACAACCAAAGCCAAAATAGGTTAATTCTGTTCCTTAATTCAAGAAAGGCATTCTACATTTGCATTCTTTAGGTTTTCCTTTAATTTGTTGCAATCCTTGGGCGGGATATTTGTATTTAATAAGTTTAAATTTTTTATATTCTCAAGCTCTAAAAGGCAAGAAACATCAAAAACAGGAGTGTATCTTAAAGTGAGGGTTTTTAATTTATCCAGGTCACAAACAGGAGAAATATTTTCAACTTGTGTATTCATTAAATTGAGAGCCTCCAGACTTTCTATTTCAGAAACCGCTGAAAGATCCGTAACCTGTGAATCTGGTAGGGCCAAAGTTCTCAGATTATCCAGTTCTTTTAAAGGGGATACGTTCGAAACAGGCGTGTCCCATAAAACAAGAATCTCCAGGTTGTCCAGCCCGGATAAAGGCCTAATATCCTCTACCTGGGTGGAGGCCAAATTCAGCTTTTCCAAGCTATTTAAAGTTTCTAAATTTGTAATATTGGAAATTTCCATTCCTTCTAAATCAAGCCTTTCAAGGCATGTTAAATCGCTTATGCCTTTTAGCGCAGTATCACCTTCCTTTTGTATCATCCTAGCAAGTTTTTCTTTGCTTTCCCCCTTTAGATTTATATAATCTTCCCCTCCATACAGTGCCACATTGGTAGAATAATTATCATTTGAACAAAGTAGACTGCCTTCCTTAACTTCAGAAACTTCTGTTTCATTTGTATCTTTCGTACAAGCCGGAAGTATTAAAATTATGATAATGCTTAAGATTAAAACCCTTAATTCCATGGTAACCCCCTTTTATTTACAGCTAAAATGAATCGTTTATATATTTTTTGGTTCATTGGGTGTGTTGTTCTAAATCATAATTATTGCACAGTTATAAATAATAGAAGGATATCTTTATCT
>CAZBGG010000009.1:0-17979 GCA_964491305.1 uncultured Methanosarcinales archaeon | reverse complement strand
GGCGTACACAAAGGATAAAGAAAGGGGAAACAATGTTTTAAAACTTCATCCTAAGCTTGCACCTATTAAGGTTGGTGTTTTTCCACTTCTAAACAAACTGTCGAAAGATGCCAAGGAACTACACAACAAATTAAAACTTATGTTCCCTGCAAAGTTTGATAAATCTGGAAGTATAGGCAGAAGGTATGCGAGAGCCGATGAGGAAGGCATTCCTTTCTGCATTACCTACGATTTTGATTCGATAGAAGATTTGTCTGTTACGATAAGAGACAGAGACTCTACAAAGCAGAAAAGAGTAAAAATTGTTGATCTGGATAAAGTACTGAATAGCCTTATAAACGAAGACGAAGAATTTGATAATGTTTAGATTCGTATTTAATGTGTCTTTAGGTTCTTGAGGGGCCGGAGATTAATTTTTAAGTAGTATAATAACGAAAAAACAAGTTTTTTTCATTTTGGTGGGTGTCTAAATTGGTCGAAGAAAAAACGGAAAATGAAAAATCGATTGAAAAGCTCTTTCAAAAGAGAAAAAGTGCGTGGTTGCAATTAAAAGATTCAAAAGAGGCCTTTGAGTTTTCTGAAGGATATAAAAAATTTGTATCTGACTCCAAAACAGAAAGGCTTTGTGTTGAAAATATAAGAAAGTTTATTGAGGATAAAGGATTCAAAGATATAAAACATTTTGAGAGCATAAGTGAGGGTGATAAGGTTTATAGAATTATAAAAGATAAATGTCTTATTGCTGCTAAAGTTGGAGAGGAATCAGATTGCATCAAAATTATTGGAAGTCATATCGATAGTCCGAGGCTTGACTTAAAGCCATCTCCTTTGTATGAAGATTCGGATGTTGCTTTATTGCAAACACATTATTATGGGGGAATAAAAAAATACCACTGGGTTAATGTTCCCTTGGCTTTACATGGCGTTATTCACACAAAAACGGGAGAAAAAATTCATGTTAAGATTGGTGAAGAAGATGATGAACCTAAATTTATAATTCCTGATTTGCTGATACATTTGTCGAAAGAACAAATGAAAAAAGAAGGCAGCAAGGTTATCGAAGGCGAGGAGCTTAATGTATTTTTTGGGAATTACCCTGTTAATGATGAAAAGATAAATGAGAAGGTAAAGTTTAACATTCTAAAAAAAATAAATAATGAATATGGTTTGGTTGAAGAAGATTTTAACTTTGCTGAACTTCAATTTGTGCCAGCGAACAAAGCTCAAGATGTGGGATTTGATAGAAGCATGATCTCGGCTTATGGCCACGATGATAGGTCTGCTGCTTATGCTTCCTTGCTTGCTTTCAGTGAATCGAAACCAAAAAGAACATCTATTATTATGTTTGTTGACAAGGAAGAAATTGGTTCGACAGGGAATACGGGGGCCGAAAGCTTCGTGCTAAAAGATTTTGTTGACGATTGCTGTAGATTGTTAGGCATAAAAAAGAATTTGTTAAGGAAAGCCGAAGCAATTAGTGCTGAAGTAACTGCCGCAATAGATCCAACTCACAAAAGCGTAACTGATGCTGAAAACGCCAGTTATTTGGGTGGGGGTGTTTCTATTAATAAATATGGTGGCTCAGGAGGAAAATACAACGCTAACGATACTCATGCCGAGTATATGCAAAAATTAAGAAGTATTCTTGTTAAAAATGAAATTCCTTGGCAAATAAGTGAGTTTGGGAAGATAGATGCTGGTGGTGGTGGTACAATCTCAGCTTTCCTTTCAAGGTATGGCATGGATTGTGTTGATGCGGGACCTTGTATACTAGGAATGCATTCAACCTGTGAATTAATGTCAAAGGCAGACCTGTACTGTTCTTATCTTTTTTATAAGGCCTTTTTTGAAAATGATTGATTTGTAAGAGAAGAGCTTACTAAACTTAGTGTAAAAAATGGTAAAGAGAATTTTTGTTGTTCAAAAGCATTTTGCGAAAAATCTGCATTGGGATTTTAGGTTGGAGCTGGATGGCGTTCTTAAATCGTGGGTTGTTCCAAAAGAACCTTCAAATGAGGCAAATATTAAACGTCTGGCTATTAGCACGGAAGACCACGATCTATCTTATGCAGACTTTGAAGGAGTTATACCTGAAGGACAGTATGGCGCAGGCGTTGTAAAAATATGGGATAAAGGAACCTATAATCTTGTTGACAGAAAAGATTTTAAACTTATCGTAGAACTTAAGGGCGAGAAAATGCAGGGAAAATACTATATAGTACATATGAAGGACAAACAATGGCTTATTTTTAAAAAAAATGAATCTCTTTGATAAGGATAGCCAAAAAAGAAGAACACATTACTTTCTTAATGTATTTTTGTTGAACTCTGGGTAAATGAACATAAATCATAAAAAGTTGTTATTATTTTCCCATGAGTTATGATTGATATTGGTACGGTGTTAAGGCATTATAAAAGAAGAGAAATACAGGACGAAATGGCTAATGCGGCCGCAGAAAGGGAAGTGGCCGTAAAATATGGCGAAAAGGGATTTGGGAAAAGACCCGATACACTAAAATTTCCAAAAGATGTTCTTGAATTTGCAAAGCAAAGGGTCACGAGTTTTCATGTTTCTGAAGAAAGGTGGTTTAATCCGCTCCATCTTGATACAGGATTGAAGCCAAAAGAGTTAGATGAAATGAGGAAAGGATGGGACCTTGTTCTAGATGTGGATATACCTGATTGGAAGCTTTCAAAGATAATAACTTGGTTGTTGATAAAAGCGTTAAGGGAAAAAGGCATTAAATCGGTATCTTGCAAATTTTCAGGCAATAAGGGATTTCATATAGCGGTTCCCTTCGAGGCGTTTCCAAGGAATGTTGGTAATGAAGAAACAAGGAAAATGTTTCCCGATATCTGTAAAAAAATATCTTTCCTTTTAATTGATTATATCGGCAAAAATCACACCAGCTACGATGAAATAGAAGAAACAGTTTCTTTTGGTGGCCACTATACTTTTACAATGAAATATCTTGCTGAAAAACTTGGAAAAGGGAACGAAGAGCTTTTAAAAAAAGTTTGTTCGGAATGTAATAAAAAAATAACCTCCTTATCTAAAGAAAAAGAGAAAGAATATGAATGCAACTGTGGCGAAGTCATTATTTTAGAGAACGAATATACCAAATGCACCAAATGCTTTAGGTTAATTTCAAAAGAAGAGAATACAAAAAAAAGTGTCTGTAAATGTGGCTCTACAAAATATCATTTTGAATTTGAACCTCTTTCTGTTATTGAGGTTGATACGATATTGATAAGTTCAAGACATATGTTTAGGATGGTTTACTCTTTGCATGAAAAGTCTGGCCTATGTTCTGTACCTGTAGACTGTGATAAAATCCTTATGTTTAAAAAAGAGAACGCCCATCCCGATGCCTTAATTATTTCTGGTAAGAGATTTTTAGATGGTTCTTCTGCCAACGGGGACGAGGGTTCAAATCTGTTGGAAGAGGCAATGGTTTTTAGTGGCGTTGACGATGAATTGGAAGAAAGAGAAAGCCAATATAAAGAGAGCAGGAATGCCAACACAACTGCTGAAATAGAAGAAATTGAAGAAGAAATACCTGAAGATTTTTTCCCTCCATGTATTCATTGTTTGCTCAAAGGTCTTTCTGATGGTAGAAAAAGGGCAATGTTTATCTTAATCAATTTTTTGTCAAATACAGGCTACGGCTGGGGAAAAGTTGAAGACATTGTTTTCAATTGGAACAAAAAAAATGAAGAGGAACTCAGAGAAGTTATAATAAAGGGACAGATACGTTATAGGAAAAACAAAGGCAAAATTCTGCCCCCTAATTGTGACAATAACGCCTATTATAAGGACTTGGGGGTTTGTGATGCTGATAATTTCTGTCGCAAAATAAAGAATCCAGTTAATTATGCTATCATTAAGGCCAAAAGTGAAAATTCGAAAGGGAAGAAAGGAAGACAAAAACTTACGGATGAGCAAAAAGAAATGAGAAGGAGATGGCGTCAAAAAAAAAAAGAAAATCAAGATAAAGCCAACTAGAATAATCAAAAGAAAAAAAGAACTACTTCTTCATATCTCTTTCAACAAAATATAAGCTTGTCACGCCGATGATTAAAATCCACGATACGTACAAAATAAACAGAAATTCTTCCCTATTCTCTAAATCAGTGAAGGCATTTATAAAGTTTTCAACACGCTCACCCAAACCCATGTTAATATCGCTAAAATCAACTACTGCATAGCCTGTGGTGGTAGTACCAGGTTCTGAAATAAAAAATAGAAAAACTCCTAGCAAAAATAGCAAAGAAATAAAAATGACAAGGCCGACATGTCCTGCGATGTCTTCATGTGGGTGTTTCTTATTGCAAGGACAACTACTTCCGCCGCTAATCAATATTTTCTCCAGCCCAGAATTTTTGTTTTTTTTCATGGTGCTCCCTCTTTACTTTTTTCTTCAGCTTCCTCAAATTCAATATACCAACGATTGTTTTCCGGCTCATATTTGAAGCAAACATTGTTCTTTTTGGATTTATCAACCGCAAAAAGGAGGGGCATTGGAATTGTGGTCTCGTAGCTAGAGCCTCGTTTGTAAAGTTTCCTTCTTATCTCTGTGGTCATTGGATAACACCGTTACTTATCTGAAAGCTTATTCATATACTTTTAATAAAACCAACATTCTTATAAATTTTTATTTTTATAAATGTTTTGTTTTTTTACCTTACTTTAAAGAAAATTTTTATGATTATATTTTGATTTACCTATCTACTTGGATTTTTTAAAACTAAAATCCTTATTTTTTTATTAATTATGTTTTTGTTTTTTTACCTTACTTTTTTAGTGATTTCATGAATTCATAAAACAAGGGGTTTGGTTCTAGGGGCCTGGAAGTAAATTCTGGGTGTGCCTGAGTAGCTATGAAAAACTTGTGTTTTGGAAGTTCCAGAAACTCCATAAGATTGCCATCAGGGCTTTTTCCACTAAAAATCATCCCGTTATCTTGCAGAAGGTTTACATAATCTATATTTACTTCAAATCTGTGCCTGTGCCTTTCTTCCACCAGGTTTTTTTTATAAATGCTTTTTACTCTTGAATCTTTTTTTAAGACTGCAGGATACTTACCCAGTCTCATTGAGCCACCATAGTTTTTGCTGTTTACATTAACTTTTTGTTCCGCCATGATATCAATAACGGGATTTTTGCAGTTCTGCTTTACTTCAGTGGTATGGGCATCTTCTAGTTGGCAAATGTTTCTTGCATATTCTACGACTGCCAGTTGCAAACCATAACAAAGGCCTAGGAAAGGGATGTTTTTTTCTCTAACAAATCTAATAACATTTATTTTGCCTTCAACACCACCTGAACCAAAACCTCCCGGAACAATTATTCCATCATACTCCTCAATCTTTTCAAGGTTATTATTATCCTCAAATTCTTTTGAATCTAGCCAACATATCTCGGGCTGTAAATTGTTTTGCCAGGAGGAATGTTTTATTGCTTCAATTACAGAAATGTAACTATCCTCCAGACTGAAGGAGCCAATATCAAAATACTTGCCAACTATACCAATTTTTGCTGTATCTTGTCTATTATTGCTTTTTTTAACCATCCTTTTCCATTTTTTTAAGTTGCCTGTTTTGTAGTCAATTTTAAACTTCTCAAGTATTCTTTGCATCAGTCCCTGGTCTTCAAGATAAATCGGGATTTTATAGATATTTGATACGTCAGGTGATGAAAATACATTAGAAATTGGCACATTGCAGGAAACTGAAATCTTTCTTCTTCTTACCTTATCAACTGCCAGAGGAGATCTTGCCACGATAAAATCTGGTTGAATCCCTAAAGAGTTTAGTTCTCTTATAGAATGTTGTGCAGGTTTTGTTTTCATCTCTCCCAGATTTCCTGGAATCGGCAGGTAGACAACGTGAACAAAAATAACTTCACTTCTCTCAAGTTTCATCCTTCTCATTGCTTCTAAAAAAACAAGATTTTCATAATCGCCTACCACGCCTCCCAATTCAATGATAACAAACTCGGAAGCAGATTTTTTCTGAATTTCATCTATATTTTCGATAACTTCTAGTGGGATATGAGGTATTACTTGGACGCATTTACCTTTGTATTCAAGATTTCTTTCCTTCTTTATGACTCGAGAATAAATTTTTCCAGTGGTCAGGTTATTGTTTTTACTTACCTCTATTCCCATAAACCTTTCATAATTCCCGAGGTCTTGGTCTGTTTCTCCCCCATCAGGCGTTACCCAAACTTCTCCGTGTTCTGTAGGTCTCATTGTTCCAGCGTCAATATTTAGATAAGGGTCCATTTTAATTGGCGAGACCGAAAAACCCTGGCTTCTTAGAAGATTTCCTATAGATGCAGTAATTATGCCTTTGCCTAGTCCTGAGAGGACTCCCCCTGTAACAACTATATATTTAATCAAGTTTCTCCCCTAAAACCGAGGTAAATTGACCTTATAAAAAGGTTTCCATAATCAACAATTTTTAACACTTGACGAATCCTAAAACAAAATATTTAAATAAAACAGACCCATATAAATGAATAATCATACTTATAGAGGTGGTTTGCATGTCAAAAAGATTGATTCCTCTTGCAGCAATGGAGAAGATTATGAAAAATGCGGGTGCTGATCGTGTCTCAGATAAAGCCAAGGCCGCACTCAAGAATATTGTTGAGGATATTGCTGAAGATATCGCATCTGATGCGGTCAAGTTTGCTATGCATGCTGGTAGGAAGACCGTAAAATCTGGCGATATAAAACTTGCCAGCAAAAAATAAACAACCACTCGCTCCACCAAAGTTGGAAGCTACTGTTTAACGAAGTTCTGAATGGTTTTTTGAGGGCATGGTTTAAAACTTTATACAATGAATTTTTCTTTCAAAATTATTTACACAGGTTCCGGGTCTTCTGTCATATAGTTTGTTTTATGTTCTTCTATGCTAAACAAAATGCATGGTTTTTATAACTTTATAAACAAATGCAATTAGATCTATGAAATGTATAAAAAAGTAAAACTAAACCTTTATTTTCATAAAGTCTTCAGCTGCTACGGTATTATCAAAAATTTCTTTTGCATCTTCCAATATAGGTTTTGCATCCTCATATCTTTGTGAAAAATGTGTTAGAACAAGCTTTTTAGCATGGGAATCTCTAGCAACAATTGCAGCTTCTTTTGCAGTGAAATGTTTGAACTCTTTTGCTTTCTCCTTGTCTCTTGAAGTGTGGGTAGCTTCAGATATGAGGAGATTGCTGTCTTTTGCAATAGTGTAACAGTTATCGCTAATCATTGTATCTGCTATAAACCCGATTATTTTGCCTTTTACCTTATAAGTTACCTCGGAAGGCTTTATCTTTCTACCTTCATGCTCAACACTTATGTTTTTTTGCAATCTACCGATGAGGGGTCCCTGTTTCAGACCGAGCTCTTCTGCTTTTCTCATATTTACTTTTCTCCTGTCTTTTTCTACAAACCTATACCCTAGACAAAAAATGTTGTGTTTCAGAGGGTATGCTTCCATATAATAATCTGCAGAATCGAGAAATCTTGTCTTTTGAATCTCTACGATTTGAATTTTTAGTTGCTTATTGAACACAAAGAGTTCAAATAAACAATCTATTAACTTTTTTAGTCCAGGAGGCCCATAAATGACAAGGGTGTTTTCATATTGTGAAGCTGAGAGCGTTTGAAACAACCCTGGCAAACCAAGTATATGGTCCCCATGGAAATGCGAGATAAATATTTTTGTGATTTTTGAGGGTCTCACACCCGCTATTCTCAATTGCCTTTGTGTTCCTTCGCCACAATCAAAAAGCATTCCTTGGCATCCGTACTTTAAGTAAAAGGAAAAATGGTTCCTTTCTTTTGTTGGAACCATTGCTGAAGTACCTAAAAATGTAATTATCATATTCCCTAAATCTCTCTTTTTTATTTAATAGTTATGGTTTTATATTATTTTCCATATGGAAAAAATCAGTCTAATCGCTTCAATATGTAGGAGGAACTATTTATATCACTATGATTCATTATTGATATCCTTTTCTTTAAAATGCCGCAAATCAAAAAGATTTAAAAACAAACTACCGTTCTAAATGATTATGCCCACAAAGCCATTAATAAAAGCTACCTTTACAAAAGAACAAATTTTAAGTGAGGATAGCGAAGCTGCCAGAGATCTGTATAATAACAACGTTTTTGGAACCGTTGTTAGCAAGAAAAGGGTGGACCTTTCTTTCGTTGAAGCGCTTTATTTGATTCAAAAGGGCAGGCTTAAAGTCTTTGATGGCAGGAAGAAGGAGCTTAGCGAGGAAGAATTTATTAAGAAAGCAATGAAAAAAGACTCTTGTTTCCTTACACGGTTTATTGTTTTCAGCGATTTAAGGGAAAGGGGATATATTGTGAAAACGGCCCTAAAATTTGGTGCGGATTTCCGAGTTTATGACAGGGGTGTGAAACCAGGTGAGGACCATGCAAAATGGGTTGTTTTTCCTGTTCATGAGTCATCAAGTCTAACATGGTATGAGTTTGCGGCAAAAAACAGGGTTGCTCATTCTACTAGGAAAAGGCTTCTATTGGGTGTTGTCGATGCCGAAAATGACGTTAGTTATTGGGAATCTCGATGGATTAGACCTTAGTCTTTTAAAATGGTTGATAAAGAAAAAATAATGAGCTTTGTAAGAAGTAAAGGACCTATATTACCTGTCCAACTTTGCAAAGAGCTTGGAGAAAGTACATTTATTGTAGGTGCTTTATTATCGGAGCTTGTGAAATCAGGCAGGGTAATGGTTTCTACAGTGAAGGTTGGGGGAAGCCCTCTTTACTATGTTGATGAACAAAGGCATAAATTGCAAAATTATAGCGATTATTTAAGTGAGAAAGACAAGGAAGCCTATGAAATCTTGAAAGAGAAAGTTGTTGTAAGAGACAAAGGACTTACTCCTCTTTTAAGGGTTTCAATGAGGAAGATAAATGATTTTGCCTTTCCTGTTCGGGTTTCATTGAATGGTTCAGAAGAGTTGTTCTGGAGGTGGTATCTTACGCCTGTTTCAGAAGTAGAAAAAATTCTACACACTAAATTTAATAGCAATTCAAAAGAAGATGAGAAAGCTCAAAAGGAACAACCAAAAGAAAGGGTTAAAGATAATTTTGAGGAAGAAAAGCAAAAGATAGAGACTTCAAAAGATTTCAATAAACACGCCACAGGAGATAATAAAAGTCAAGAAAACGAATCTGAAAAAAGAGAGAAAAAAGAAAAATTAGAAAAGGGTAACTTTCAAAAATTAGTTGAATCCTTTTTAGAGGAGAAGGGAGTACAAATAAAATCTATTAAGCAGACAAAGAAAAACAAAGAATTTGATTATACCTTAAAGGTACCATCAGCGATTGGAGAAATTGAATTTTTTTGTAGGGCAAAAGAAAAAAAGAGAATAAATGAAAATGATATAGCAAATGCTTTTTTTGCGGGACAGAATAGTAAACGACCCGTTTTTTTTATAACAACGGGAGAGCTTTCAAAAAGTGCTAAAGAATCCCTCCCTAAAGATTTTCCTGGATTGGTTTTTCATTCGTTCCAGAGCAAATAATAAATATTTTTTAGGGCAGAGTAGATCAGTTATTGGTGTTTTTTATGGGTTTAAAATTAAAAGGTTTTATAACTGGCAAGGAGGTTGACTTGGACTACTTGAGTGGCAAAGTCATAGCTATTGACTCCTATAATATGCTATACCAGTTCTACACAACGATTAGGCAAGCAGATGGTACGCCATTAATGGATAGCCATGGCAACGTAACGAGCCATATTTCCGGGCTGTTTAATAGAACAACTTATCTTCTGCAAAAAAAAATAATGCCTGTTTTTGTATTTGATGGGGAGCCGCACGATTTAAAAAAAAAAGAACTTGAAAGAAGAAGCGAATTGAAAAAAAAGGCAGAAGAACAGTATGAATCTGCAAAAAAAGAAAAGGATATTGAGGGGATGAAGAAATATGCTTCCAGGACTTCTAGATTAACACACGGGATGGTCGATGAGGCGAAAAAGTTGCTCGAGTTAATGGGCCTTCCAATTGTCCAGGCACCCTCTGAGGGAGAAGCACAGGCATCATATATGGCTAAAAAAGGGGATGCTTTTGCGGTCTCATCTCAAGATTTTGATTCTCTGTTATTTGGCACACCTTATTTGGTTAGAAATATTTCAGTAACAGGCAAAAGGAAAAAAGCCAATTCTCCTGCTTACTCAAACATTAAGCCAGAATTAATAAGTCTTTCCGAAACACTCAATAGTTTGGGAATAGATATGGATAAGCTTTTCGTCTTGGGAATGTTAATTGGAACCGACTTCAATGTTGGTGGAGTAAAAGGGATAGGTCCTTCTAGAGCACTAAAGTTAATTAAAAAATTTGAAGATAATTATGAAGAGCTATTTGCCGAAGTAAGATGGGACGACTTTTTCCCCTTCTCATGGTATGAAACTTACAAAGGATTAAAAAACATTCCTGTAAGCGATGATTATAGACTGGACTGGAAAAAGCCAGATACTGACAAGATTTTACAATTTTTGTGTGAAGAGCGCGGTTTTTCAAGAGAAAGGATTGGTTCGCAATTAGATAAACTTGAGAAAAGTATTGGAAGTCAAAAACAAAAGGGCCTTTCTGATTTCTTCTGAGAGGCTCTCGATCAAACCATGCTCCATTTCTTGCAAAAATATTAAAATAGCTGGTTTATCCGTATAATAATGCCAAAAAAAAGGTCTTTTAGGGAAGAGCTTAAAATATTCCTAACCGAGCATGAGATAGGATATGTAAAAACTTCTTTTGATGTTATAGGAGATATTGCAATACTTGAGATAGACGAGGGTTTAAGAAATAAGGAAAAACAAATTGGTGAAGTTCTTCTCTCAATGCATAAAAATATAAACACTGTTTTAAGAAAGCAAGGGGAACACAAGGGCAAATTAAGGAAGCAAAAAATGAAGTTTTTAGCTGGAGAGGACAAGCGTCTTGCTTTACACAAAGAAAATAACACTTCCTTTTTTGTTGATGTTGAAAAAGTCTACTTTTCGCCTCGTCTTTCAACTGAAAGAAAAAGAATTATGCAGCAGGTAGGGGTAGATGAAAACGTACTTGTTATGTTCTCCGGAGCCGGACCTTATCCCTTTGTTTTATCAAGAAACACTCCTGCCAAAAAAATAACGGGTATAGAATTAAATCCGGTTGGCCACAAACTGGCTTTAGAAAATAAAAGGCTAAACAAAGCAAAAAATGTAGATTTATACTTGGGAGACGTAAGAGAAATAATCCCTCGGATTACAAGAAGGCCGGACATTGGTCTTAAAAGTAACTGGCGAAAGGAACATATGGGAAAAAAATTACATTTTAACCCAAAGATTATGGAGATTTATATAGGAAAAGGTGATCTGGAAAACCATCGTAAAGAATTTGAAAACGAAATTTCAAAGCTTTCAAAAAAAAGAATTGATATTGTACTTCACTCTCCCTTAATATACAAAGATTTGGAGATTAATGTGGCAAGTGGTGTCAATGAGATAATAGAAAATACATCCGAGTGTTTTTCTTATCTTGAAGGGCTGTGCAAAAAATTTGGTCTCCTGGGGTTTGTAGGTCACCCATATTCTTTTCTTAAGAAAGAGAGAAATTTTGCAATCAACAAATATACCAACACCCTGAAGAACATAGATGTTTTCTTTGAAAAAAAAAAGTACAATTTTTTATTTCTTGAAAACCTAATGTGGGGTCCGTTTTCTAATCCCAAGTCAATAACCAGACTAGCAAAAAAACATTCATTAAATATCTGTGTAGACATTGCCCATCTCTTCTCAGCGTGCAGTGATGAGGGAACATTTTATGAATCTTTCAAAAAATTTCCTGGAAATGCTTATTATCATATCGCAGATGCAAAGTACCCTGGAGCCAGAAAAAAGCTTGCATACGAAGAACATTCTTTTCCTGTTGGCTTGGGCAAGGTAGACTTTGGTTTCATACTTCCTCTTATTGGACGGGGCATTGCCGAAGTAATAAACAAGGATGAGCTCAAACCGATTGAAATGGTAGAAAGCTGGAAAAAACTTAACGATATCGCAGATCAAACCTCAAAATTTGATAGAATATTAATGCCTCTGCCGAAAACTGCCGAAGAATTTCTACCAAATGCATTCAATGCAGCAAAAAAAAAAGCAATTATTCATTTGTATGACTTCTTGCATGAAGATGACTTTTATTTAATTGAGGAGAAAGCTAAAAAGGCGTGTAGAAATGCCGGCCTAAAGTATAAAAAAATTGGTTTGGTTAAATGCGGCAGGTATTCTCCTAGGACTTATCGTGTGTGCCTTGATTTTCAAGTTTTATAGTTCTTGTTGCATTTAGTCCAAAAGCTTTAGTTTCCCTGGTTTTATTTCAAAGGCTTCTCCGTCTACGAGAAGATTGTTTATGATGTTTTCTACTTCTTGCTCTGGAAATCCTGTTTTGGCAATTATCTCGTCTGTGTCTGCACCATTCCCCTCATCCAAATCTCTCATCGCCTGCATAACAGTGTCAAAAACCTTATTGCTTCCATTGGAAGTAACTTCGGATTCTTGTTTTTCTGCGGCTTCTTTTTCTTCTTCACCAAAATTATTTCTTGAGCTCTCTTTTTCTTCTTTTTTTCTTTCATCGCCGGAATCTTTAAGCTCAAGCTTTCTTAATTCCATCCAATCTTTTTGCTGGGATTCTATTCTCTTAATTATCTCGGGGACTATATAGATGCCGTTGAAATCCCTTGGTTTTCCAATCAATAAAACAATCTCTCCTATCCGGGGTATGGTTTTCATTTCTTCAAAACTCCTAACAACTACTTTGTCCGTTCCGTCGTCGATTGTGAACGAATTATCCTCTGAATCAATCGTTGTTCCAATCACATTTACACGGGAAACTTTAAGATTGTTTTGTGTAAGAAGGTAATTAGGCTGCCACTCTCCTTCGGCCTTAACGTACTCCGAGCCTTTTATATCCGAGACTCTCATCTTCACGGCAGTCTGTCTCTTTATAGTATCTCCATTCATGTTCTGCAGTAAAAGAATATGTTATAAATAATTTTTGCTAAAGCTTTGATATGTAGCCGCGTTTTGGCTCAAAGAGGTCGCCTGTTCTTTTTAATTTTTCAATTGCTTCTTCAATGTCTTCCTCAGAAAGCCCTTTTTCAGTTCCAACCTCTATTATATCGTCAACCGGGATTTGCTTGTTTCCTGTCTTCTCTTCTATGGAATTTATTATTTCTTTTGTGACTACAATCTTATTTCTTTCTGAAGAAGTTATGCCTGTTGTGATTCTGTCGATGTCGATTTTTCCAGTGTCAGGATCCAGACCCACCTGCTCAAGGCAATAGTGCAACAAAGAAATAGCTATTTTTGCATCTTTCTTAGTAACTTCTTTTCCCAACCTTGTCTTTGCCGCTGCTTCAGAAAGTCTTACCAAAGCTTCAAGCTGCCTGGCCGTTATTGGAACGGATTTTGAGGAGGCCGCTTCATCGGTTCCAGGGGACCTCATTTTTACGTAATAGTCCTGGAGCTCCTTTATTGCAGTAGAAGTAAGCATTGGCCTTATTTTTTGTTTGCAATAAATGAAATATTTCCTAAGTGTATCCGTTGAAATATTATCCTCCTTCTCTTCTTTTTTTCCATCTTCGTCGCTCTTTGGTCCCTTGTGTTTGTTTAATATAAAATTGGCTAATTTATTGTCCTTATCTTCATCGGGCATATCCTTTATCGTAAATATAAGATCAAACCTGTTCACGAGAGTGGGTGGCAGGTCTATTTGTTTGGATATGGTCTCGTACGGGTCAAATCTCCCAAACTTAGGGTTGGCTGCTGCAAGGACAGTAGTCTCACATCTAAGGGTTGCTTGTATATTTGCCTTTGATATGCTTATTGTCTGCTGTTCCAATCCCTCGTGCATCGCTGACCGGTCTTCCTTGGTCATTTTATCAAGTTCATCAATCATTAAGATTCCCCTGTTTGCCAGTACAAGTGCACCTGCTTCAAGGCTCCAGCCTTGCAAAAATTCATCCTTTACTACGCTCGCAGTTAAACCGGCACCAGAAGTACCTTTGCCCGACACATATCTTGATTTTGGGGCCACAATTGAGGCCCTCTTCAACAATTGGGACTTTCCTGCTCCTGGGTCCCCTATTAAAAGGATATGTAGATCTCCTCTGGTGGAAACACCATCTTCTGTAATTTTTCGTGTTCCCGCACAAAACTGTAGAACGATTGCTTCTTTAATCCTGTCATGGCCATAAATTCCCGGTGCCATTGAATTTGCAAGTTTTTTTAAAACATTTTTTTCTTTTGATATCTCCTTTATTTCTTCCTCGTCTTCTTCTGTGATTTCTATATTTGTATAATCTTCTTCCAGCGCTTCAACGTGGTTTGCTTCTATCATTAAGTCAAACTTAGTTGATTGTCCACCTGTTCTTAAGATAATTGGAATCTCCTTGACTATACCTGTCATCCTTATGTTACTCCCAGGATTTGTTTTTTTCTCTGACATCGGGCTTACAAGGTCCCCCTTGAGTAGTACTTTCATTCTTTTGGGTTGTTCGCCACCTTCAAGATCTTTTGAGGACTCTTCAAGAAATAGTCCCTGTGCGTCTATGAGCTCCTTGTCAAGCATTTTGAACTTCCCCTTTCTTCCACATCCGCATTTATTTGGTTCTTTGAATTTTTGGTCCAGCTGCAAAACATTAATTACGTTACCGCAACTTGGACACTCAAACTTTGCAGATGTTACCTGGGGTCTCACGTCCGATTTTTGCCTGACTGTACCTTCTACAGAAATAAGTTTGTTGATATGGTTTGACCTTATATTTCTTATTAGTATCTTTTGTTCTTCGGGAAGTGCCTTAAATCTTGATTTTATTGTTTTTTTTTCTGTTGGGAGATCAATATTTTTTATTGCAATCTCTGATGCCTTAATAACTTCTTCTGGGTTTTCAAGAAGGTCATCACTTAGTTCCAGGTTGTACTGGGTCAACTCAATAAAGTCCATTACAAGGCTAGTCTCCCCCTTTCTTGCTACCTCCATCAGGTCAGCATAATAATATCCCTTAATGAATTCCTCAAATGTTTTTATCTGTTCACCGACTTCCATTTTTCTAATCTCCCCTCTAGTTGAGATATCTGTCTAATTCATTATAATCCTTATATCTTTTACGCGAAAATGTCCAGTCAAAAAAAGAAAAATTATTTTTTTATTTTGTCCAGATTTTCAACCAATGTTTCGAGGGCCTGATGAACTTCTTCTTCACTTTTTGTGCCTGTGCAAACAATTTTGCCGTTGGAGAACAACAAGAAAGTGGCCTTTGCATTTGGTAGTTTATAAACCAAACCAGGGAATTGTTCAGGCTCGTATTCTGTGTTTTCAAGCTTCATCGCCAGGATGTTGAGGTTCAGATCCATGCCAATTCCTCCGCTGGCTACTATATTTTGGATTTTAATTTTCGGTTTTATTTTAATTTCTATACCTATTTTTTTAAGGCTCTGTATAATCTTACTTATTGACTCCTCTACCTTATCAAGGGTTCTTGCTCCTGTGCAGACCACTTTTCCACTAGAAAATATCAGCGCAGATGTTTTTGGGTCCTTAATTCTTATTACAAGGCCTGGAAATTGTTCTGGATTGTATTCAGTATTGCTTAAAGTTGCGGCCATCTTTTCAAGTGGAATATCATGTTCCAGTGAAGTAGAAACAACAATGTTAACAACCTGTACTTCTTTTTTTACAGTACTTTTTTTGTTTGCCATCTAAACACCCCCTCACCAAATTGTTTATAAATATTTAAAAAACATAACTCATTTATAAATACTTTCATTATAAAATGGTTTTTTTCCTAAGTTTATGTTGATTTATCGTAACTACACCCCTTTATTTCTAGTGGAAATTATTTCAAGTACTTTTTTAAATGGGTGGAAGTTTTGATTTTTTGTTATGGAATATGTAATCTCTTTAAGGTATACTGAAATAACTTTAAAGGGCAAAAACAGGGCTTTTTTCGAAAAAAAACTTGTGGAATCCGTAAGGGAGGCTTTAGAAGGCCATGAAATAAAGTTTTCACATATGAAAAGGATAAAAGGCAGGGTTTTTGTCTATTTTGATCAGCAGGAATTGGCAAGGAAAGCTATCGAACCATTAACCAAGGTTTTTGGTGTGAATGGGCTTTGTTTTGGTATTTTAGTAAACGAAGATACCGAAAGCATAAAAAACGGTTGTACCATTCTTTTAGATAACCTTAGTTTTAAAACATTTCGCATAAGTACAAAGAGAGGGAACAAATCATTTCATAAAAATTCCAACGAAATTGACAGGGAAATAGGTTATTTTGTACAAGAAAGGTACAATAAGAAAGTTGACTTGGAAAATTATGAATTAGAAGTAATTATTGAGATATTCAGTGGGCTTGTTATTGTTTCAGTTGAAAACTTTCCTGGGGCTGGCGGGTTGCCCCTTGGTACTGGTGGAAAAGTTGTTGTTGGAACTGACTATAAGAATTATGAACTTTCTGCATATTATCTTATGAAAAAAGGTTGTAAAGTTTTTTTTTGTGGAAAAACTGAGCCGGAATTCAGCTTTCTTCATAGCTACAATTTCAACAATGAATTTGAATTTTTTAAAGAAAATGACGACATATCAAAATTGATGGAAATAAATTCTGTAAAGGCCTTTGTGGTGGGTTGTGGTGCACAAGAATATGTGGAAAACAAACAATACTTCCCAAAAGATTGTCTTACTCTGGCGCCGCTTGTCGGGATGAACGATTAAAAATATAAGCTCCTTGGAGATTTATATGAAATTGAAAAGGGCCTAATAACAAAAAATCCTTTTTTTGGTATTACAAAAATAATATTTCGGGTACACCTTCTTTTTCTTTTTCTTTTTCGTTTGAAGGAATTGATAAAATGCCAAAATTAATAGAAAAAAAGAATGTGTACAGCTGATTTCTAAAACTTATACCATAAAATTGAACTAAACCGAATTGATTGCACACTTATATTTTCAAATAGAAAGCTTTTTATAATAGTCTAACTGTGTCATGGACTATATGGAGTCCACAATACTAACTCAGATTTATAGGGTCTTTGCCATAATATTTGGAATCCTTGTTGGTGTGGTATCTTTTTTTGTATATAAGATGACAAAAGGAGGCTCAAAAGGCTGGATTTATATTGTACTGTCTGGTGGTTTCTTTTGCCTGTGGTCTCTTGGGACCATGTTTTTTGCTTTTGATATTATAAAAATTCCTTACATGTGGCACATTTTGGCAACTATTTCACAATTTGGAATTGCCTTTACAATGCCCTTGGGGTTTACCAAGTTTCTTCTGGATTTTGGTGTCAATAGGCCAAAATGGCTTAATATGAGTTCTGTATTCATAATAGTACTTGGTTCGATTATCGCATTACTTGTAGGCAATATTTTGACGGATAACTTCTCAGAACCATTGACCGCTATTTTGTCAATTAGTTTAATTGTGTCTGGAATTGGCTTTATTGTGGCAATTGTTCCTGCTTTTATAATGGCTAGGGCAACCAAGCAAGGACATTGGATTTTGGCAACAATTTTAGTGATTCTTATTGCTTTGGGATATAATCTGGTGGGGTACTATTTCAACTGCTGTAGCGAAGAAGGAGAACTTTCTGAGGAAGAGGTCTGTGCAGACTATGACCTCAAATATGGCAAAGTACACGGGCTCCCCTGTTCTGAATTGGTGGTAGGTGTAAGCAAATACTTTCAAGTTTTCCTATTCTCAGGGATAGTTCTTGTTATCGTTGCCCTTTATCTATTGAATTCAAGACTGAAGTTCAACTAACTTCACTAGTTCATTTGGCACGGTGGTTGTGTTTCTTTTATATATTATTGAAAATCTCGCAGAGATTTTGAAGGGGTTTAATAACAAAAAAACTTTGTTTTTTTGGAACATCCAGAGCTATGCTCTGGATTGTACCCCGTCCCA
>CAZBGG010000008.1:3385-18843 GCA_964491305.1 uncultured Methanosarcinales archaeon | reverse complement strand
CCTAAGCGGAGTTGGGAGCAAAAAAAGAGGACCAGAGCCGAGCAGCCGCGACAGTTGCAACCTAAAAAAGAAGAACATGAAGAAGAAATAAATAAGAAAAGAGGCTACGTTGGGTCCACTGCAGGTTGGGTTGGGGAGAAAGTTGGGCAGCCCATAAGGGCTGCAGATAATTCTAGAAAAGAAAGAAAACAGGCTAGGAAAGAAGAGCAGGAAAAAAAGAAGGAAGAAAAGGAAAAGAAGAAGGAAGAGCGAAGAAACGAGACGCTTAAAGATTATTGGGACAGGCAGAAAAATAGGACAGAAGCATTAAAAAATATTTTTTCTGGCGCAAAGGGCGTGCTTGGTGCCACCAAGCGATTTGGCGGCCGGAGAATGGCCGATGTTTTTATCATTACAGCGGTCTTACTGCATTTGATTAAACTAAGTCTTGGTTTTAACGTAACAGTCACATGGGCTCTAGACCTTATTTTTGCGATTATTGTTTGGGGTTTTTTTTTCGATAGCGAAGATAAAAACGCATCAGGAATCAGGATATTATCATTAATTCTTGTTCTTGAAATTTTGCTTCCGATAATTATAAATTCATTTGATACTCTTGCGCAAAATAGGTACATCCATTACTACCTCACAAACAGGATATTAACTCCTTGGTGGTTTTATTTTGCAGTTTTGTGGGCTTGTAATGCTGAAAAGCCATCTATCTTTGCGCGAGTTCTTAGGCTTATTTTAATTGTCTTCTGGCTAGGGGTAATACTTTCAGTCCCTGCAATTTCTTTTGAAAAAATGCAGCCCACTGATTATATGACTCAACAACAAACAGAAATTGCAATTGATTTTTGGCATAGAACAACTGGTTTTTATTCAGACCTATATGATGTGGCCAAAGATGGTTTATGGAGTATAATGGATGTTTTGGATAAACAATTTGAGACTGCTACAGGGGGATATTATAGGGGGATTGTTGATAGGAACGAGGACAAACAGTTAGGGGTATATATTGACAGAGTTAGACCAACCTCTACCTCTTTTTTTCAAGGGAGTCCCGTCAGCGTTTTTGGAGATTTAGAAATAAAAAGCCTTGATGATGCGGTGAAGCTTCACCTGGACTGTTTTTATGGCAGCAAGGAATCTGATGGAAGATTCTCCACTGGCCAAAGGGCGAACAGTGTATACCCTGAGGACCCTCGATGGTATTATAGGCACCAGAAAGAGCAGATTGATTGCACTTTTTCTCCGGGAAGACTGCCAGTTGGAAATAATAAAGTAACCATACAGACACATTTTAATTTTGAAACCATGGCTTACCAAAGCTCATATTTTATGGATTACAGAACAAAGATGTCTTACCTTCGCCAGGATAAGGACCCTTTAGATGAATTTAATATTAGGGACAAAGATCCTGCTGCTGTTTATACCAATGGTCCGGTTATGATAGGCATGGGAATTTCAGGTGACCAGCCTATAGGGGTTTCTGAGGAAGAAAATAACAGACCAAGCCTGGGTGTTACTATTGAATCTAACACAGGATGGGATGGAAGGATTAAGGAGTTAAAGGAGCTAGTCATACAAGTTCCTGATTCGATGGAAATAGATGTTGAATCATGCCAATATAATTTTATAGAAGCGGCAGACCTTGGTGAAGGATACGGAGGAAAAGAAAAAGTGATTGAAGGGTACAAAAAATATAGATCAACGCAGTTTAGGGATTGTCAGAGCGAGGCAGGACTGCATGAAGAAGATTTTGATGACGAAGGAAATGTAAGGCAGGATGTACCCGGTGCTGCAGGTTGGGCTCAAAAAGAATCTATCTTTGAAGAATGCTTGATGGAACATGCAGAGAAAGAGACAGAAGGGCATAGAGCTTATTACCTGGATATAGACCGCCATGGTGACGAGTTTAAAGATATCGAAAGGTATAAAACCTTTAATTGCAGGGTGAATCTTAAGGACCCAAAAGAAATTTTAGGGGAGAGTCCGTTGGCCATACATAATTTCAGGGCAAAAGCCAGATACTCATACGAACTTGAAGAAAGTGTCAGGGTGAGAGTTAAGGAAGACCCTACTTACACTGAACCTGAGCCATTTACTGGCAGAGAGTTAATGGAAATTTCAGAAGAGTACTTTGATTTCATTGAAGAGGTTGTAGATGTGTATAACAAAGAACTGGGGGTTTATAAGGTAGATAATGAGTATCTATTAACTCCTTGCTTGATTGTTGCTATTATTGCCCGGGAGAGTTCAGGGAATCCAGAGGCAACCGGTTATGACCAGGAGGAAGGATTAATGCAAGTTAAACCGTCAACGGCAGAGGAGGAATTAGAGGAATTAGATAAAAGTGGAATATTGAGTAACCTAGATGAAGTGAATTTAAAAGAAGATTATGATGGATATAACCCTGAGCATAACATAATTGTTGGGACACATTATATAGCCAAACATTTATCTGAGAATGCAGCCAACGACAAAGATTACTGGACTGGTCCAGGGATTAGTAATGCAAGGGAAAACGCCATAAAATACGGTTTGGCGGATTATAATGCAGGCCCTGGAACCACTCAAAGATGTCAGGGCGACAATACTCCTTTTAACCAATGCCCCAACGATTATGTTAGAAATAATCTTTATCCGGAAGTTGTTTGGAAATCAAAGGTTAATTGCAAAGAATATTCCTTTGAGGAAGAAGAAATAGAAGTAAGTTTAAATAGGCAGACTGTAAATTTTAAAATATCGTATCCGGATGAACTTGTGAAAGGGTGTTTTGAGGGTAGTGAGTTGGGTGTTGAGGATAAAAATGAAATAAAGGAAGTGCTTGACATAATGCTGGAAGAGAGACCAGAAGATTTACAGGAATTTTTCCAAAATCAATTCGGAGAAACTTGTGTTGATAATGAAGAAAATCAGGAAGAATGCCAGTCAGAGGAAAGAAAAAAGGAAGAAAAAATTGAAGTAGTTAATTGTGTTACTGGCTCAAATCAGGCAGAGTTAATAAAAAACGAGGAAAAATCAAGCAAAATACAAATTGAAGGTACTAAATACAAGGTTGAAATAGGAAATATGATAAGGCCACTAGAAAGGCAACGTGAGGCAGTTATACCAGCAAAACTGGTTTTCAATGAATATCTTGCATGGCCTGAGATTGAGATAAAAAATGAAACAACCTACACAGATAAGAATCCTTTTGTGAGGTTTTTGTTTGAGAGAGTTGGCAAAGATGTTGAATTAAAAATAGAATATTTTGATAAATTTGTATACAATACAGACCCAATCTTCCCACATGATACTCCGAGCGAGATTGGGATGAGTGAAACAAATTATTTAATAGTAAATGCCCTCACTCATGGATTAGCTATGGGAAATGCAAGAGTAAGTGTGGAGTATTATGATAGTCAGAGAAATGTTAAAAATGATTTAGGTTATTTCATATGGACCGAAGAAACTTCAAGTAGGTATTTTGTTCGAGGAAGAAACCAGTATGAAGATGAAAGAATAATATACCATAATCCTCCTCCGGGATTATATTTTAATAATATTTATACTGAATTTGATAACAATTTTGAGGGTGGAGCGAAGATTAAATTACAGGTGGTGTATGACCCAAATTATGAGGCCGAATGCTGTAAAGAAGATTTAGATGGTTGTGGTCCTTTTGAACTTGCTACATGTAGTAAAGAATCACAAGAAGATGCAAACTGTGAGGTCGAAGTTTTTTCAGGGAGGTTAAGATGCATTCAACAAGACTAACCATAATAGTATGTATCTTGTTGCTTACGGGTTGTGTAGGGTTAAATGGCTCTTGGACTTCAGAGGAGTTCAGGGTTGGGACAACCGGTCTTGAGGCAAGATTTGTTGAAAACAACCCGCCCAGAATTGTTGATGAAGACAGTCCGTTTTCAATAGCGGTTGACGTGAGGAACAGGGGCGCTTACCTGGCAGAAGATATATATATTAATGTTGGAGTTGAGAGAGACTATATGTGTATTAACTCCGGAGATGAATGTGTTAGTGGAATTAACGAAAAAATTGATGAAATAAGGGGTAAAAGTCAATATCTTCCAACAGGGGATTATGAAATCCTTCGTTTCAATGCACAAACAAAAGGCCTTGAAGGCCAAAGAACTACCCACAGGGCTACTTTGCTCCTTTCCAAATGTTATAAATACACAACAAAAATAGAAAGCGAAGTTTGTATTAATCCTAATGAAGGCTCAGATAGCTCTCATGATGTCTGCAGCACTTCTCCCCGGACCTATAATAACCAAGGAGCGCCTATTGCTGTAAAGAAAGTGGAAGGGAGAATGATGGTCACTGATGGGGGAGATAAAGTAAAGCCAATTATAACAATTGATATAGAAAATGCAGGCAGAGGGAGCGTAATTGAAAGGGACAAGATTTCCAAATTCTGTAAGGGAGAAGGCGTGGATCGATATAATCATAATATTGTTTATTTAAAGGAGCTCCAGATTGGTAACGAAAAATATATTGAGGGCAGCGGAGATAACACTATAGAATGCAGGAGGCCTGTTGCTGAGCTCTCAAGAAATGAAGGAAGCATTGTCTGCGAGTTTAAGGAAGGGATAAGTAAGGGTAGCGCGGCATATAATGCGAGAATGATGGCGGTCTTTGAATATGGTTATACAGAAAGTACCTCTAGACAGGTTGAAATTACCAAATAAATCGGTATTGGCGATTCTGGTAATTGCCTTTATTACTTTGACTGGTTGTATTGAGAGTGAAGTAGGAGAAGGTAAAGAAGGCATAACGATAGAATTTAAATCATATACTGTGAAAGATACTATTTATGAAGAAGAGTCATACAGTGTAGTTGCTGATCTGAGGAACAAAGGCAGGTTTGATAGCCCATATGGGAAGGTCCTGTTGCATGGTTTTGACAGGAACATAATGCCCTTTAACAATCTGGAGCCAAATAAAAACATGGCCAGGAAATCGCTTCCTGATTTGCCCGCAAAGACAATGTTCAACCCTGATGGCGGTTATAATACCGTAGAATTCAGTATTCCAAGGAACCATATATATGTTCCTTACAAAGGAACTTATACACCCACGCTCACGCTAAGCACATGCTACTATTATGAAACAAGTGCTGCGCCAACTGTTTGTATAGCGCCAAAGCCCGGAGAACTCAACGAAGATAGTCCTTGTAGGCCGGAAACGATAAATATGGAGTCCCAAGGCGCTCCTGTTGCAATCACAAAGATTGAACAGGAAATGGAAGATTGGTTCGTTAATTTTATTTTGACTGTGGAAAATGTAGGGAGCGGCAGGGTTATTGCTCATACAAAAGAGGGGTATGATAACTGTCCCAACAATTTGGGTTATGATGATTTAAATATAGTCAAAGTTGATATGAATATACCAAATATGCAAGACCCTGTTTGTTCAAACGAGGGCTTGGCGAGACTAAGTAATGGTAAAGGCCATATATTTTGCAGATTTCAGATACGTCCTGATTCTTATGATGAGCATAGGATGGAAATTGATAAAGATTCATATACTCAACAAGCGAGGATTGATCTTAAGTACTATTATACTACAAAAGCCGAGCAAAAGATAACTGTTGCCAAGCGGGAGAGCATATCTGGAGAGGTTGAAGGGGGTTCTGGAGATAGACCAGATCTAATCAATTAAAGAACAAAAATTTTTGTTGTTTATTTTATAATTCAAAAGAAAGGATGGATAAAATATTTAAATAGGTTTATTAGTGATAGATCATGATGAAGAAGGTTGTTTTGGTTTCAATGCTTATTTTTGTTGCTTCCTGTGTACTGGATGCTCCTTTGGATGATGGGGAAATTGGTGGCACAAAAGGTGTTGAGGTAAATTTTATGACAGGCCATCCTGATAGCAGAATTTATGAAAACAATCCAGTTGAGGCGGTTATTCAGTTAAGGAACAGGGGAAGTTATGATGAGCCATACGGCAAGGTTGTTTTGCACGGCTATGACCCAAGCGTTATATCTTTTGAGGGCCAATTCTCCGGCCTAAATTATGTTGAAAAAAATTTACCCAAACTGAGGGCTAGAAGTAAATATCTTCCTGAAGGAGGATATGATAATGTTAGGTTCGAAGCGGTTGCTTCCAATGTGAAAGTGGACGGTGGCGAAAAGTATTCAACAAATTTATTTGCGACCGCGTGCTATCATTATTTAACTACTTCGTCACCCAGTATTTGTGTTGTGCCGGCAGGTGCATTACCAAGTGATAGATCGTGTACTCCCAAAACAATTACAATGAGTAGCCAGGGGGCACCAGTGGCTGTGACAGAGGTAAAGTCTCAGGTGATTTCAGATAGGATGGATGTGGTTGTTACTCTTGAACACAAAGGGAGCGGAAGATTGGTTTCGCCGAGGGAAGAGAGCTATGATAATTGCCCACTTAATTTAAGGGAAAGGGATTTAGGAGAAGTGTTGGTTGATATAAGCATAGATGGTCTCCCTTCTCCTGATTGTGAAGATAACTTAATCAGCCTTTACAGGGATGTAGGAAGGGCTCATTGCACCTTTGATTTGGAAAATATTGATGCCGGAGGATATACTACACAGATAAACATTGAGGCAAGTTATCTTTACACGGATAGGACTAAAAGAGCTATAGAAATTATAAATCTAGGCTCTTAAAAACCATAAACTATTTATAATAATTATTCCACGAGAACACTACAAAAGGAGGATGAAAAAATGAAATTTATAAAATACACTTTATTGAGCGCATTGCTCATCTTTACTCTGCTGTTTATGGTTGGTTGTGACACAGAGCACGATACTCCTGTTACTTCCCCTTACTATGGAGGAATCCACGGCCTCGAAGCTGAGTTTGAGAGGGTAGGAAGAGTTAGCGACACCGGGGAAAGAGCTTCTGTATGGGAGGATGAGAGTTTTCCTTTAGCGGTAAGGTTGAGGAACAAGGGTGAATTTACTATTCCAAGCCACGAGGTGGAAATGAATATAAAGGGTATAGCGAAGAATGATTTTAGCGGGATAGATTTTCATAAAACTAATGATGAAGAAATTGATAAAGTTTCTCAGTTTATGCCAGACGGGGGAACTTTATTCGTGGATTTTGGAAATGCAAAATATAACTACCTTGAAGGAACCCATTACGACGCAAATATTTATCTTGAATATACTTACCCTTATGAGACTTATATAAACATTCCCAGGGTTTGCTATAAATATGATATAAGGGATGATTCAGTGTGTACAGTGGATAGTCGGAGACAGGCCTTTGCTTCTGGCGGCCCCATAAGGATAAGGGAAGTCAAGCAGAGCTACATCGGCAGGTCAAATATGATGCTTGAGATAGAGATTGAAAACCTTGGGGGAGGTCGTGCTAAGGCTCATAAATCAGATAGCTTTTCTTCAGATTGGGACGAGGTCTTCTTTAGGGTAGGTGACACAGACTGGGCTTGTGAATCTCACGGAACAAGTGATTCAAACGTAGCCAGGATGCATCGTACGGGAGATAAGAAAGCAACAATCAGATGTACTAATGACAACCTGGAAAAGGATGCTTTGTATACAAGAGCGATTACTCTTACGCTTGAGTATTATTACAGGGACAAAGTAAGCCAAACTGTAAGAATTAAAGAGGTACCTTGATTTTTTCAAGGGCTGGAGTTTAGTGTGAAGTTTGCCAGCAGGGCTTCCAATTGGAGGAACTCATCGCTTCCTTCGGTCATCCTGAACTCTATTTCGCCGCATTTATCGATCATCTCCACCTTTTTCCTTTCTTTTATTTCAAGACTCCATATCTCTTTTTGTATCTGTTTTATTATATCAAGGCCTGAGAGCCCATATTTTAGCATAGTGTTAAGGAGCAGCTCTCTTGATTTTAGAAATTCATTGTTTAAAGCATGACTTAGTATCTGTTTTATTTCTTTTGGTTTTGCAACAGATGCCATAGAAAAGATATTTTCTGCTGTTATCTTCTTATCGATTGCAGAAGAACTTTGCATAATGTTTTCTGCTTTTCTGCAATCTCCACCCGACACTTCATATAGGGCTTCTTTCGCTTCATCGTCAATCTTTAGACCTTCCTCTTTTGAGATCTTATCAAATATACTAAAAAGCTCCTCTTTCTCAAGAGGTTTGAACCTGAAGATGGCACATCGAGATTGTATTGGGTCTATTATCTTTGAAGAATAATTGCAGCTTAATATGAAACGTGTAGTTTGTGTATAATTTTCCATTGTTCTCCTCAGGGCTTGCTGCGCTTCTCTTGTTAGGGCGTCGCTTTCATCCAGGTAGATTATTTTAAAAGGAACGTCTCCTATTGCTCTAGTTCTTGCGAAATCTTTAACCTTGTTTCTGACGATATCAATCCCCCTCTCATCGGAAGCATTGAGCTCAAGAATATTCTGTCTATAATTTTCCCCGAACAATTGCCTGGAAATAACAAGCGACAATGTAGTCTTCCCCACTCCCGCGGGACCAGAAAAGAGAAGGTGAGGCATATTTCTTTGTTCAACGAAGGCCTTCACTTTTGCAATCACATCTTTTTGCCCCTTAACATCTGAAAAGTTTAATGGTCTATATTTTTCGGTCCAAATACTGCTTGTCTCCATCACAACCTGAAAAAAATTATGATTTAAAAAGTTATTGATAGGTCCCGGAAACAATATTATTTTTTCTTTCGATCTACAAACATAAGACTATTGGAAACTATGATTGAAATAACTTTAACTGCTTAACAAAAATTATTTAAATTCCAACAATTCTTCTATGTGGATAGAATCAAATTAATGAAGGGGGGGGAGATAAGGTGTCAGCTAATAATTCATCAAAAACGTTGGTTCACATTCTAGCACTTTTTACAGGCTTAATAGGTCCATTGATTTTCCTTTTGGCATCCGAAGATGGGGGGGTAAAAGAACATGCTAAAAACGCATTAAACTGGCAAATTAGCTTGTTGATTTATATGTTTGCAAGCGCGGTTTTGATGCTGATTTTAGTGGGTTTTTTACTCGCGCTTGTTGTTTTTGTTTTGGATGTGGTTTTCTGTATAATGGCGGCGGTGAAAGCCAACAGAAATGAGTTGTGGGATTATCCACTGGCGATTCCGTTCATCAAATAGAACTTTTGCAGTTTGGGCTTATAACTATTAAATGAAGAAATTTTTGTTATTTTTACTTTTTAACCATAACTTCTTTGATCCAGAAACCGATTGAAATCTCCTTGAGAAATAAAAAACACAAAAATAGAAATTAAATGATATCTTCTTCAGCAACAACCATAAAATCTCCCGTTGCAATAACTGCGCTATATGGAATGAGTATGTTGCCTTGTTTGTCCTTCTCAAGCTCAAGTTTTTCTGTATAGGCTGTTGGGTTCCTTAACACAAGATGGATAAGTTCGCCGGATCTGGTCTCGAATATGATGTCTCCCACCTCTCCGAAGCGTTTGCCGGCCTTACTAACAACAGTCTTACCTATCAACTGTTTGGAGAATCTTTTTTCTTCTTCAGCCATGATAAATCACTTATTATATCTAATAAAGACCTAATAATTAAGTGCTATTTAAAGTTTTCTGTTGATTGGCCTTTTTGGTCATCTGTTCTTTGATAAAAGACCCATCATAACACTTCTTCTTAAGAGAACAATTATTGCATTTATTCTCTTTTTTTGAGATAGGGGGGATGCTATTTGAAAGAATAAGATTCTCAACAAGTTCCCTTGTTTTAATGACATCCTGTTTAAGAAAGGGGTTCATTTTAACTATTCTGTATTCTTCTTCCTTCATGTAATATATAAAGCTCTGTTGGACCTTAATGTCAAAATTGTCTTCAAGTGCTAGGATATAGGCAGCCAGTTGTGTCTTATCTCCTGGCCAAACACCCTCAGAAGGAGGTTTCCCTGACTTTAATTCGACAGGAAAAAGCTTGTTTGGGTACACGAAAATCTGGTCCACTACCCCTGTAAGTTTGTAAATCTCTGATTGCAAGGAATATTCTGATTTTATTTTTGGTGTTAAGCATTCCCATAATTCGATACCATATATTCCGCTTCTTCTGATAAAATTCCAGACAACCTTTGTTCTTGTTTTCGAATGAGGCCTAAGTTGGTTCCAAACGTTTTTGTAGATTTCTGATGGCTCAAGACCCAATCTGTTAATTGAATTCTTCTTTTCAATTATTGAATTTTTAATCTCTGAGGAGAGGATTTTTTCAAAGGCCTTTTCGATATCCTGAAAGCTATGTTCGGGAGAGATGGATGAAACAATTTCTCTCTCTCTCATGCTAAATTTTTCTAAGGCGGAATGCTTTATCGCTCCGTTTAAATTGGATTCTCTAGTGGGTTCATAAAGTTTTAGCACTTTTTGAAGATATATTTTTCTGGGGCAATAAATATAGGCAGCAAGTAAACTTATTGGAATCATTAGGTAGGGAGAGCATACAAACTATAAATATTTTAGTTATTGAAAATCTCGCAATAGAGCCTGTCAGAAACCCGCCCTTGCTACAGTTTAGTTCTTAGTAAATGGTTGGCTTGTATCTAATAAACTAAAAAATTTTGTTATTTTTAGTTTAGAGACCATTTTACATCCGATTTTTTCTCACAATACGCTTGTCAAGAGTTTTTGTTACTGTGACATTATTATGGTTTAACACACTCTGGCAGAAAATCAAAACAAATAAAAAAACATGAAATATACTTACACAAAATGACTGAAAACTATAGATTTAATTTAATCAAAGAAGTGGGAGAGGAGATAAATACTGAACAAGATTTAAAAGACCTTTTGAATAAGAAAGAAAATTTGGTAGCCTATGATGGATTTGAACCCTCCGGTGAAGTTCATATTGCCTCTGCAGTTCTGCGTACCATAAATATTAACAAGATGGTCAAGGCGGGTTGCAAGTTTAAAATTCTTGTCGCCGATTGGCACGCGTGGGCCAATAACAAAATGGGAGGGGACCTTGAAAAAATCCAGACTGTTGGCAAATATTTTATAGAAGTGTGGAAAGCCTCAGGAATGGACCTTGAAAATGTTGAATTTGTTTGGGTGAGCGATCTTGTAAACGATGAAGAATATTGGAAAAAAGTAATGCAGGTCGCAATAAATTCCACACTAAACAGGATAACTCGCTGCTCACAAATAATGGGAAGGAGTGAAAAAGATAATTTGAGCGCCGCACAGATACTTTATCCTTGTATGCAAGCTGCTGACATTTTTCACCTGGGTGCGGACATCTGCCAGCTTGGTATGGATCAAAGGAAGGTTAATATGCTTGCAAGAGAAGTTGGTGAAAAAATTGGTTTCTATAAACCAGTTGTTGTAAGTCATCACATGCTTATGGGTCTCCAACAACCTGTGTCTGAAAACAGTGACTCAACAGAAAGGGCAATCGAAATGAAAATGTCAAAATCTAACCCTGATTCTGCAATCTTTGTTAATGACGATGAGAACGAAGTCATAAGGAAAATAAAAAAGGCATATTGTCCTGAAGGCCAGGTTCATGAGAATCCCATATTAGAATATTGTAAATACATTATTTTTGAAAAAATGGACTTCATGGAGATTCAAAGACCTGAAAAATTTGGAGGAAATATCACGTTTAAATCTTATGATGAACTTGAGAAGGCTTTTGCTGGTAATCAGTTGCATCCCATGGATTTAAAGGAAGCAACCGGTAAATGCATAAATGATATACTTCTGCCCATAAGAAAGCATTTTGAAGAAAATAAGGAAGCAAAAGAGCTTTATCAGGAAGTAAAGAGCTATGAAGTTACTCGTTAAAACTTTTTAATGGAAGTTCTTGAAACAGAGCTTAAGTAAGCTCTTGGGTTTAAAAAGTGTTATTTCTTATCCTTTTTTTATAACAAACTTTAAATATTAGCTTATAAAGGATAGTGGTAAAAAGGAGGTTATCTAAATGGGATTACATATTCACATTCAAAAAGTACATCTGCTTGTTTTTGTTGTTTTTTTGAGTTTATTTGGTGTGTTTTACTTTGGTGTTGCGGTGGATGAGAGTAAGGCCTGGCACCCGCTACAGCAGATTGCAAGAAACTCCACCGACACTAGTTCTGTTGATTCTACTGGCAGTGGAATAATAGATTACGCTGAAAATCTTGATTCTTCAACCGGTGCTAGTGAAGTAAATAACAACTTAGATATGATGGGGAATAATCTGTTAAATATTGGATGGCTAGCGGGTGACGGAGGCTCTATTGAAATATCTGATACTCTGGATATGGATAATAATAACATTGAGGATGTTGGCCAGCTGGAGGCAGAAAAAATTATTGTCAAGAGTGAAGGAATCCTCATTGGTACCCAAGGAGAATCTAAGCCTAACTGTGATTCTAGCAATCGAGGTCTTATTTGGATTGATGGTGGCTCATCATGGGAAGGTGACAATATGGAGCTGTGTCTCAGGGATGGGAATAACAATTATCAATGGAAAGTAGTAGCTTCCGCTAGTTGGTGAAGGTTAAGAATCCTTCTATAATGAGTGAAAATTAGAAGTCGTATAAGGAAATTTCATTTAAAATGGATGTGCATATTTATATTGAAAAAAAACATCTTATTGTTTCTTTAGTTGTGATAATGTTTTTTGGCTTGTTTTCAATTGGCTCAGCAGTTAAGTTGGATGAAACTTGGGTTCCTTTACAACAAATTGCAAGAGACTCCACCAACACGGACTCTGTTGATTCTACTGGCAGCGGTATAATAGACTACGCTGAAAATCTTGATTCTTCAACCGGTGCTAGTGAAGTAAATAACATTTTAAATTTAAATGGTAACAACATTTTGGATGTTGGGGCCATTGAAAGTATTGGTGAATCCATCAATATAGCTTCGGATGTAAATATTATGAATCAAAATAATATAAATAGTGTTGGCTTAATTGATTTAGAAAAGGCAGCCGTCAATAAGGGAGGCATAATTATCGATACAGGAGATGATACTAAACCAAATTGCGATTCAAGTAACCGCGGATTATTATGGAATAAAATGGAAGATTGGGATGAAGACGAGCTTTTGGTTTGCTTAAGGGATGGAGATGGCAATTATCTCTGGGCAGAGGTTTATCAAATCAGAGGTGCCAATATTTATAACTTCACTTCCTGTGGCAAGGTAGGTGAAACCGGGCCTAGCCAGAATCATGCTGATTTTGAATATGCAGGGACCAGGCTGGAAGGAGAGGTAAATATCATAGGTAGTGGTATCCAGCAATGGACCGTCCCCCATGATGGTACTTACAGGGTTACTGCTTATGGTTCAGAAGGTGGAGATGGTGGTGCAGATAGCGATAGGACAGGAGCAGGTGCAAAAATTTCGGGTGAATTTGATTTGCAAGGTGGAGAGGTCCTTGAAATTTTAGTAGGCCAGAAAGGAGGAGGTATAGATACAGGAGCAGGTGGCGGTGGCGGCACATTTGTTGTTAGGGAAGGTATTACAATCAATGATGAGGATAGTATACTGGTGATTGCAGGCGGTGGTGGTGGTTATGGAAGGGATGGTGATGGCAGGGATGCTTCTGTTGGAAGCTCAGGCACCTGGGATTCTTCCGGGAATAATGAAGGAGGTGTTGATGGAGGTGCGGGAGAAGACGATAGTGATATTGATGGAGGTACTGCAGGGCATCCAGGTGGTGGTGCAGGAATTTGGGAGAACGGAAGCGTTTGGTGGCGATCCGGATCTGAACTTGGTTCAGATGCGCTTGCTTATGTAAATAGTGGTGAAGGAGGTTTAGGCCCTGGAAGACAAGAGGGAGAAGGTGGGTTTGGCGGTTTTGGTGGTGCCGGTGGTGGTGCTGAGTATAACTGGGGACCTGCTGGCGGCGGTGGTGGTGGTTATTCCGGAGGGGCTGGAGGTTGGAGAGAAAATGGTCTTATGGGCGCTGGTGGCGGTGGCGGCTCATACAACAACGGAGCAAACCAAAACAATGAGGCCGGCGTGGTCGATGATGGTGATGGATGGGTAGAGATAGAATTTATAGGGCAATAATAATAAACAATGGTTAATAACCATTAAACTAAAGTATTAAAAAAAGTGTTGGAAAAAATAAAAGAGGGAAGATATTAATGAAAAATTATGTTGTTGTCTTGGCAATGTTTGTTTTTTTATTACAGCCGGTTTTTGCGGAAGAAAGAGCGTACATAGAGATAACAAATTGGGAAGATGAAGATTGGTATGACAGAGAAGATGGTTTAACAGTGGAATGGAAATCTGTCCAAGATCATTTAGAAACGGATACTCTAGTTTATAGTGAGGTCTTTGTTGTCCAGGACCATAAATATGTTGAAGTTAGCCAAAATGTTCCTAGAGGGGAGGATGCAGAAAGGGGCGAAGAGTTGCACGGCAGCTATACATTTTCTCTGGATGATTTAGAAGCTCTTGAAGATTATGAATGGTTTATAGAGGTATATGATAACTGGGAAGGTATTGATGCATACACGGAAGAAGGGGAAAAGGTACACCCAATAACAGAGAGAGTGGATATATACGCTGGAATTTTCAGGGATTTGTGGAGCGATCTGGATATGGTTAGGATTGTCGAGCCGGAAGAAGGTAGTATCCATAGTGTCGCAGACGATTTAAATATTAGATGGAATTCTTTGAACCAATATGTGGTTGAACAGGAGTTGATAGAATCAATAATTTCTATCTGGGATGGAGAAGGCAATGACTATAATGACAAAATTGTTCTTTCTGAAGCTATCGATTTTGGGTATTATGAAGAGAATATAAAAACAGTTTATAACCTTGATTTAGAGCATCTGGAGCCCGGGGAATGGACGATTGAGGTGGAAGATAGGTGGGAGTTTGAAAATGTTACAGACTCTGTGATTATAGAAACGATTTTTGAGCCTCAGGGAGAGGTTTCTTTATCCATAGATTTCCCTGAGGAGGGTTACCAAACCGACATCGATGATGATTTGTTGGTCCAGTGGACTTCGACAAACGATTTCAACGTTGACCAACAATTGAAGGAAACGATGGTTCGCTTGGAGGACCAGTATGGTATCTCATATAATAAAGAGGTTACTATCAATGAAGAAGTGTCTCAGGGAGAGTCTATTAATAATGAAATAACCATAACTAGTAATGATTTGGATTATTTATCATCAGGTGAATGGATAATCACAATAACTGATGACTGGGAAGAGTCTTCGACTTCTGAATCCTTGTCATTTACCCGCTTCGATGAAGATGAAGATGAAGATGAAGAGGACGAAGATGAAGATGATAATGGTGATGACAACGGAGAAGAAGACGACGACAATGGCATAGACGACGATGACAATGGTGATGACAACGGAGAAGAAGACGACGACAATGGCACAGACGACGATGACAACGGTGATGACAACGGAGAAGAAGAAGATGACAATGGCATAGACGACGATGATAATGGTGATGACAACGGAGAAGATGAAGACGACAATGGCATAGACGACGATGACAATGGTGATGACAACGGAGAAGAAGACG
>CAZBGG010000008.1:0-3285 GCA_964491305.1 uncultured Methanosarcinales archaeon | reverse complement strand
ATAGACGACGATGACAATGGTGATGACAACGGAGAAGAAGACGACGACAATGGCATAGACGACGATGACAATGGTGATGACAACGGAGAAGAAGACGACGACAATGGCACAGACGACGATGACAACGGTGATGACAACGGAGAAGAAGAAGATGACAATGGCATAGACGACGATGATAATGGTGATAAACCTTCTGCAGATGACAAAGGTGATATTGTACTAACTGTGCGGACTGAAGGGGAAGGAACAACCAATCCCGGACCTGGCAAGATATATTTCAACGAAGGAGAGGAAGTTGTTCTTGAGGCAATCCCTGACATAGGATATGAATTTGTTGGTTGGTTTGGAGATGTTTTAGAAAAAGACAGAAAACTCAGTTTGGAGATTGATAATGACAAATCAATAACTGCAGCCTTTGAGAAGGAGGAAGAAACCGGGAACAATGTTATTCTTTTTGTGGTGATTGTTATGGGCATTATTGGTCTGGGGACCATATTGGTTTACTCAAAATTTTTAAGACCAAGCTAATTTATTATTTTTGTTATTCTTTTTGTTGTAAAAGACACAGGGTATTTTTTTTAAATAGAACAATATTTAAATAAAAAAACAAAACAGTAATACTAATGAGATTAAAAAAAATTCAAAAGATTCTAAGAGAAAAAGAAATTGATTGCCTTATTCTCTCTTCTTTAGCCCATGATGACAAAAATTTACTATATCTTCTAAAGGAGTATATTAAGAATTGTTTGCTTATCATTCCAAAAAAGGGAAAATGCAGAGTTCTCGTTCCTGAGATGGAATACGGCTATGCAAAAAAAGCATTAGATGTTCCTGTCTTCAAGTTTGAAAAAGGTTTTTCCAAAGATATAAAAAAATTATTATTGAAGCTGAATGCTAAGCATCTGGCAATTAATAAGGGCGCCATTAGTGTAAAAGAATACGAAAGCCTAAAAAAAATCTTCAAATACAAAATTTCTGACTTGGGAGATTGTTTGTTGAATCAAAGGTCTGTTAAGGAAAAGGATGAAATAGATAAGATCAGTTGCGCATGCAGGTTTACTGATAAGGTATTTGAATCCCTTGTTTCTAACATTGGCTCTTTAAAAAAAGAAGAGGATGTAAAAAAATATTTGATGAAGCAAATGTTTAATTATGGCGGTGTCTCCTTTAATCCTGTTGTTGCTTCTGGCAAAAACTCAGGATATGTTCATTACGAAGGAAGTAATAAAAAAATGGGCAAGGGCTTCATGCTAATCGATTTCGGCGTGATGTACAAGGGCTACTGTTCAGATATGACCAGAACAATTTACATTGGTCGGCCCCAGAAAAAAGAGATTGAACTTTATGATTTTTTGCTAGAGATTCAGGAAAAGGCATGTAAAATGATAAGGCCAGGTGTCAATTCAAAAGATATTGATTTGTTTGTAAGGGAGAAGATGGGTAAATACGAGGCATTTTATAATCATGGCCTGGGGCACGGGGTTGGTTTGAATGTGCACGAGTACCCCTTCATTTCCAAAAATTCAAATTTTGTTTTAAAAGAGGGGATGGTTTTAACGGTTGAACCAGGAATTTATTTTCCCGGAAAAAAAGGAATTAGGATTGAAGATACTGTGCTGGTTACAAAAAAAGGAAACAGGATTCTGACTAAATCCAAAAAAAATTTGATAGAAATAAAAAAGAGGGTTTAAATGGATAAGTTTAGAAAAGCAGTAGATTACTATAAGAAGGCGATAGGCAACGTGAAGGGAAAAAGTTTTTTTGTTACAATTCCTTTAAATGATGAGAGAGCTTTTTTTTCTTTGGCTCCCTTCTCTATGGCTGTTCATGAAAAAGGCGGCGATCTTCATTTAAGTGTTTTTGAAGGGCATTCACAGATTGTAGAGAGCATGGTTAAAGCCTGGAAGATTCACAAAGCATACAAAGATGGGAAGAAAACTAAAGATATTTTGGCATTTAAAAAATTTTTAGACTTAGTTAAAAGAAAAACGAAAAATAAATCTTTTGAGAATGTTTTCAAGGCGCCCGACTATATTTTAAGGGCTGGCAGTAAAGGTTTTTGTGGAAGTATAAAAATGCATTTTCAGAATGGCTGGGTAAAAAAAAGAAAATGGAAGACTCTTGTTAAAACCTGTGACATTATATGGGACCAGGTTTATAATCTTAAGGTTAATGAAAGGGTGGGTCTTGGTTTTGAAACAATACCTGCAGAAAAAGACCTGGAAAAACCTTTGCAAGATTATATTGATTCTTATTATATTTCAAGGGCAATGCTTGAAAGTTTATTGAAGGTAACACAAAAAGTAACCATGAATAGCTCAAGTCCGAGATACTCCTTATTGAAGCCAATGGAGAGAATTAGTGATCTAAAAGCAACTCTTCTTGGGTGTGAATTATGCAGACATAGCAACGAGGCAGTATTCAGAAGGTTTAAGGAATTTGCAAGATATATAGGAACATCCAGGGTGAAACATAATTCAGCTACCTTTTTTATTGTTGGAAAAGGTACACCTGGAAAGCACTTTTTTGGACAAAGTATTGGTTATCCTACAAAAAATGGAAAATCAAGGTGGCAGAGTCCTGCTGGAATCATATATCAGCCAAACCATGCACCCCAGACAAAGTATGAGGGTAGGCCTCCAAAAGGGAGGGTTGCATTTACAGAAACATTACCTGTGGAGGTGTTTATAAAAACGAGCAATATTGATTGGAACGAAATGAAAAGGAGAAATGATACTTTAGCTGAAATAGCCCGGAAAAGCGTAAAATTTGTGGTAAAGTCCAATACAAAGTCAAACTACAAAACTGATTTTGAAGTGGGTCTGGTTAAAAAAACAGGGGAAAAAAGGTTGCCCCGTACCTCTGACGTTGACACCAGGGATATAATAAACAAAGAATACTACAAAAGAACGGGGATAAAGGCGGGAAACATGGGTAATATTCCTGGTGGTGAAATGTTTATAACTCCTGAATATATGATGGGCAGGGCAGTTGGAGATGTGGTAATTAACGTTGATCAAAGTTACAGGCTTAATAAACAAAATCCATTTGTTGTTGATGCAAATAAAAAGGGGTATAAGGTTGTAAGAGCACCTAAAAAAATTCTTCAAAATTTTAATAAGAAGAAAAAAGAGGCTTGGAACCTCTTAAAAAAACAGGAAAAAACAATGCCCAAAAAATTAATCGAGACAAGGAAGAAAAATTTCAATTCAATTGGTGAATTTGCAATAAATACTAATCCTAAAGCAGAGGTCTGTGATTATCTGATTGTTAATGAAAAGATAG
>CAZBGG010000007.1:2850-18946 GCA_964491305.1 uncultured Methanosarcinales archaeon | reverse complement strand
ACAAATATATTTCTGATGCTTGCAGCTTACAGGATTAAACAGTTTCCGAGTTCAAAAATAGTTCTTCTGGGACCAACAAGGCCTTTAATCGAACAATACAAATCAGTTTTCAAGAAATACTTTGAAATTGATGATGAAATGATGGTGGTACTTACTGGCCAGGTAACTCCAAAAAAAAGAAAAGAAAAATGGGAAAATGCAAAGATTGTCTTCTCTACACCCCAGGGCCTTGAAAATGACATTATATCCAATAGGATAAGTATTAAAGATGTATCTCTTCTGGGGTTTGATGAGGCACACAGGGCCGTGGGAGACTATTCCTATGTTTATATTGCCAAAAAGTACAATGAAGAAGCTAATCATCCAAGAATAGTTGGCATGACTGCTTCACCGGGCAGCGACCTTGAAAAAATAGAAGAGATTCTTAAAAATCTTTTTATTGAAGATATTCAGGTTAGAAGTGACCAGGCAGGGGATGTCAGGGAGTATATAAAAGACGTTAAAATAAGTTGGGTGGAAGTTCAATTTCCAAACGAATTCAAAAAATTGCACAAATACCTGACTGATTGTTTGGCTTCAAAGATAAAAGCCATCAAAAATTATGGACTTCTTGGAAATATTAACGAAAAAGTAAGTAGAAAGGAGCTGCTTGATATGCAGGCAGCTCTTCAGGGCGAAATGAGTCAGGGGAACAGGGATTTTAGTGTGCTTAAATCTTTGTCTCTTGCTGCTGAGGCTATGAAAGTCCAGCACGCTCTTGAATTACTTGAAACGCAAACACTCCAGAGTCTTAGCTCTTATCTTGAGGAAATCAACAAGCAGTCTTATACTTCAAAGGTTAAAGCTGTCCAGAATCTGGCAATGGACGAGAACTTCAAATCAGCGATTGTTATAACAAGAAAACTTATTCAATTTGAAAGAGAACATCCCAAGATAAAAAAATTGAAGGATACTCTAAAGGATAGCGTTATTTCTTCTGATTATAAGATAATAGTGTTTACTCAATATAGGGAAACAGGTAAACAGATTGTTGATGAGTTAAACTCAATTGAAGGGTTCAAGGCAAGGCTTTTCATAGGGCAATCCAAAAAAAAGAATCTTGGCTATTCTCAAAAGGAGCAGATGGATATTCTCAATAGGTTCAGAAACAATGAATTCAATATCTTGGTTTCAAGCTCCGTTGGTGAGGAAGGCCTGGATGTTCCACAGGTTGACCTTGTGGTTTTTTATGAGCCAATACCTTCTGCAATACGGCAAATCCAACGTAAGGGAAGAACAGGTAGGCAAGAAAAGGGCGAGGTCAAGGTTCTTCTTACAAAAAATACAAGAGACGAAATATATAGATGGAGCGCCCATCATAAAGAGAAGAAGATGTATAGTTTGCTTAAATCCGCTAAAAATAAACTATCTTTTAATTCGTACGAAAAAAAAGAAAGGAGACTAAAAGAAGAAAAGGACATAAATGTATATGCAGATTATAGAGAAAAAGGTAATAGAGTGTTAAAGGAGTTGGATGAATTAGGGGTAAAATTAAGGTTGGAAAAACTTGAGTATGGTGATTATTTGTTAAGCGGCAGTTGTGCTGTGGAGTTCAAAACCGTTGATGATTTTGTTGATTCATTGGTGGACGGGCGTCTAACTGAACAGGTTAAATATCTGAAAGCAGCATATGAAAAACCCTTAGTGATGGTGGAAGGTAATAAAGATATATTTTCTGTAAGAAATGTTCATCCTAATGCGATAAGGGGCATGATTGCTGCAATAACAGTGTCATTTGGTGTTCCTATAATATACACAAAATCACCCAATGATTCGGCGCAGATGATGCTTTCAATAGCTACCAGGGAGCAGGACAAGGACGAAAAAGAGTTTAGTGTGCATACCCAAAAGAATGTTAGCAGTACTAAAGAAATGCAGGAATACTTGATATCATCTCTCCCCAGCGTAGGGCCTGGGCTTGCAAAAAACCTGCTCAGGGAGTTTGGAAGTGTTCAGAATATAATGAAAGCGAGCTCTAGAGAGCTTCAGAATGTTGAAAATATAGGTAAAATAAAAGCTCAAAGAATAAGAGAAGTCATTGAAAGCAAATATTCTTATTGATTCTGGGGTGGTTTTCTTAGAACATAGACAGTGTTTAAGAACTAAAGTGCTTGGAAAAACTTTCCATTAGACTGTCGGAGAAAAAGAAACCAGTTATTATAAAAAAGAAATTGGATGAAACTACATTTTCTTCAGTCTTTGTATTCTTTTTTCTATAGGAGGATGGGTGCTTAATAGGTTAACAAAGCCGCTGGCCCTGAAAGGATTGTTAATAAAAAGGCTTGAGGTACTGGGATGTCCAAATCCCAAGGGATATTTCTTTGTTGAGGCATTTATTTTCTCAAGAGCTGATGCTAGGGACGTGGGGTCATGTATTATCTTTGCACCAGTTTCATCTGCCAAATACTCCCTTGACCTTGATATTGCAAGTTGTACTATGACGGCAATTAATGGTGCGACAATGGCCATAACCAACAGGCCAACCAAACCCCCTTCATTGTTATCATTATTACCTCCAAAACCACCAAATATAGCAGTCCATTTGGCCATGGAGCCAAGGTAACCTATTATTCCTGCAATTGTTGCAGCGACTGTTTGTATAAGTATGTCTCTATTTTTAATGTGACTTATTTCGTGTGCAACTACTCCTTTTAGCTCTGATTTTGAGAGAATATTTAAAATTCCATGGGTGAAGGCAACTGATGAATTCTTTGGATTCCTGCCAGTGGCAAACGCGTTTGCCTGCTCAGAAGGTATTATGTAAACCTTGGGCATTGGTATTTTTGCATATTGGGAAACTTCTTTTACTGTATCATATATTTGGGGGTAATCCGCCCTGCCAATTTCTTTGGCTTTATACATCTTCAAGACAATCTTATCCGACCAGAAATAGGTTACAAAATTCATTACTACCACTAGAACCACCGCGATGGCCAATCCAAAATTTCCAAAGAACTGTCCCACCGCCAGCAAAAGGGCTGTTAGAACAGCCAGCAGCAAAAAAGTTTTTAACCTGTTTAATTCCATTTTAACCAGAGGTACAAAAAAGATTTGTGTTTATAAATTTTTCTTTAGGTTAAAATACTTCATTTATTTTTCAAAGAATGTAAAAGAATACACTACATCTTAAGTCTTGCTGTCAACTGATAAAGGGCTGCCGGCAACATTGTGACTCCCAGCAAAAGAAGTACTTGATAATATCTTCCAAGACTCACAAGTTCTTCGTTACAGGGTAAGTTGTAAACCTTGGTGTAATCCAGGTCATAGTTTGCACAGATTTCATTGTCAGATAGCTCACCAGCCTCGGAACAGCAATTATTATGATATTGTCCAACATTCAGGGCTATACCAATAACCAAAGCGAAAATTAATGTCATTTTCCAGGGCAACTGTTTTGTTTTTTTTGCTAGTATGAAGGTTGGTATAACAGTAATTAAAGCTGAAATACCAAGGGTAAGATGGCTTACGGACAATATAGTTACCAAAGGGTTTTCAAAATTTCCTGTGAATATGTTTCCCAGCAATAAGGTAAAGAATACAGCTGGTACGGTGATTAGAACATTCCGGACGCTTAGCCACTGAGGTCTTTCGGCTCCAAAATCCTCAAGAAGTTTAGTGTAAATTTGAGGAAGAACCAGGGACATCAATACAAGAAATATTATTCCAGATATGTGCCTTAAGTAGGGTATGTCTACTAGTACAAAGAGTAGAGCACTGAGGGACCAGAAGAACAATAATATCCCTTTAAGTGAAGAATAGACCCATCCTTTTGAACCCTTGCTCGTTAATACGTAGAGTCTTATACCAAAATATCCGCCAATAATGCTTAAAATCAACGCACCGATTCTCCAGACCCATGTCATCCAGGTAAGCTCCATACTTTCATTCTCCGTGATTGTTTTATATAAATCTTTCGCCAAAAGATTTCAGAATCTGAGCCTGTCGGTTAACTGATAGAGGGCGGTAGGCAAAATAATCATGCCAATCAGAAGCGATATTTGGTAATATTGTCCGATAGCTACCAGGCCTTCGTAACATGGCAAATTGTAAACTTTTATATAATCAAGGTCATAATCTGAACATAATTCGCTTTCTGAAAGCTCTCCACCTTCATAACAACAGTTATCGTAATATTGACCAATGTTTAGACCTAATCCTATTATAATCGCATACCCTAGAGCTAGTTTCCATGGTGTTTGCTTAGTGGCTCTGACAAGTATAACTGTAGGAATAATGGCTATGAGTCCAGCGATGCCAAGAGTTAAATGACTTATTGAAAGAACTGTAACGAGTGGCTCATCAAAGTTATCTGTTAATAAATTCCCTATCACCAGAAGAACAAAAGCGACCATGAGGACGGAAAAGGTAGTTGTGACGTTCAACCATCTGGGTTTTTTTATCCCAAAGTCCTCTACAAATTTGGTGTATGTAATTGCAACGCTTATTGCTATACTTAATAATAAAACAATTCCTGAGATATATCTGGCGGTTGGTAGGTCCAACATCGAAAAAAGCATTGCAGTAGCCGCCCACAAGAACAAGAAAAGCCCCTGTAGAGCCAGGTAAAACCATCCATTGGACCCTTTTTTGGTGAGCTGGTAAATCCTAAATGCGAAATAACATCCTATCAAACCAAGCATAACTGCTCCGCTTCTCCAAAAAAGTGTTACCCATGTGAATTCCATTGCTTTTTTCGTTGAACAATTAATATATAAATATTTTGTAAAAATAAGATATAAATCCAGGAAGTAAAGTAGAAGTTTCAACTTCTCTTGCTTTTTATGTGCTTAAGGCTTATTACATTTTCTCTTTCCATTTCTTCAAGCCTTAGAGAAATAAAATCTTTATCTTTTTCCATTTGAGGAATGATTGAGAATTCTAAGGCATTAACCCTTCTTTTGGTCTTTTCGATTTCAGCCAAAAGCTTTTTCATTGTTGTCTCGATCTCAGCCACCTTTATGGCCTTCTCAATTACTTCCTCATATTGGTGGGCTGCTTCATCTATAGCTGTGGAGCCCGAGACTATTCCGTAGCCCCTATTGCTAAATCCTTTTCTGAAATCTTCAACCTTTTCAAGCTTTGGGACTTTAAGACCCATTATGTTCTTGCTCTCTGACTTGATTGCAGGTGTTTTTGTTATTGCAAGAGCAAGGGATTTAAGGTACAATTCTGACTCCATTGTTCTCACTACATTAAGCTTTTTTACGGCCTTCTGGTAGGCGATGATCATCTCTTCTCGATGGTTTTTTGCCTCTTTCATTATCTCAAAAAATTCCATTATCATGCCGTCTCTTTTTTTCTTCAGAAGACTGTGCCCGTTCTTTGCAAGCTTAATCTTATTCTTAAGCTTCAATAGTTCACTTCTTGTTGGTTTGACTTCCGCCATATTAAGTGCTCCTTAGGTATCTTTCCATTGTTGGGAATTTTCCAGGTATTTTTTCAGATGTTGTCATCCCATCAATATTTATTATGTATGTTTCAGGGATTTTCATATCAAAAAAGCATCCCATTACTCTTATTTTTCTATCATGTATCAGGCTTCCATATTCTTCGAAAAGTCTTTCTATTTGGTAGTCCATATTTAATATTGCTAAATTATTCATATATTCATCAGGGTTTTGCGTTAATTCTACTCCATCATTTTTTTCTTTTGCTTGAATTGATTTTTTAAGTTGGTCAAGAGCGTAAACTGTCCCTTTTGATTCTTTTGAATAATCTGATGTGGTTGCTTTTATTGCTCCGCAGTCACTATGGCCTAAAATAACCATAAGTTTTATTCCTAAGTGTTCAATAGGGTACGCAACATCCCCAATAATTCCAACGTTGTCATCATAAACTCTGTTACCAATATTTTTTACAGTAAAAACATAGTTTAAACCATCTTCAGAAATCATTCCTTGTGGAGTTCTTGAATCTGAGCACATGACTGCAAGGATTTTAGGGTCTTGTCCAGTTGATACTCGCTCGTAAACTTCAGAATTTTCAATCGCGAATCTGTTGCTTTCTTTCATTACTTTTTCAATTAAGTTTTCTTCAGTTAAGTCTTGTTCCATTATGATATCCTCTTTATTTTTTCGTCTTCGTTTTCTAATTTTAAAATTTCTTTTATTTTTTCTACTGTTGTTTCTCCATTGTAGTTTATAAGGTATATTTTTCCTTGTTTTTCGCTGTATGTTCCATTAAAGTCCATTATCAAACCAATTATTGTAAGTTCTTTTGACTCAACGAGATCTTTATATTTGTCAAGCGCATGATTTACTTGGTAATCTACATTGATTTCAATGTATTTACCAATCCTTTGCGGGTCATCTTTTGAAATATTATGGTCTGTTTCGGCAAGTCCATCACTTAAAGTTTCTAGTTCTTTTATTATTCCATTGGTCTCTTTACTAAAATCATTAAAGCATGTTTTTATTGCCCCGCAGTCGCTGTGACCCAAAATTACAAGCAAGGGTGTTTTTAGGTGTAAAACTCCATAATCTACACTTCCTTCAGCGGTTACTATTTGGTTTCCTATGTTTTCTATTGAAAAAATGTTGTTAATTGTATCTTTCATTATGGCATTAGTAGGTACTCTTGAATCGGCGCAGGTGAGCAGAGTAATCTTCGGATTTTGTCCCTCTTTTAACCCATCGTATTTCGAAGAATCAATAGACTCAAGGAAGTCAAGATTCTCCTTAATTATTTCATCTACTAATTCATTACTCATTCTTCATCACTCGCATTAGAGCTTTTGTAGTACTTGTCTTTTATCTTTGGATCTATCCTTGTAAGCTCTTCTTTTGGAATATCACCAAGAATCTCCCAGCCCAGACCCAGGGTTTCCTGTATATTCCTGTTTTCTGTGCTACCTTGTCTTACAAACCTATCTTCGAAAACCTCTGCAAAACGTAAGAGTCTTCTATCCTTTGGGCTTAATGATTCTTCTCCAACAATTGCCACAAGTCCCCTTAGGTCCCTTCCTATTGCATAGTTTGCGTATATTTGATCAGATACGTTCTTGTGGTCTTCTCTTGTTTTTCCGGGGCCAACGCCTCCTGGCATAAGTCTTGATAATGATGGCAGAACATCTACTGGAGGATAAACACCATTTCTGTGCAGCTCCCTGCTCAAAACTATCTGGCCTTCAGTGATATAGCCTGTGAGGTCCGGGATCGGATGTGTTATATCATCTCCCACCATGGTCAATATGGGCAATTGTGTTATTGAACCTGCTTTACCTTTGATCATTCCTGCCCTTTCGTAAAGGGATGCTAAGTCGGTATACATGTATCCAGGGTATCCTCTTCTTCCAGGGATCTCTTCTCTTGCTGCTCCTATTTCTCTTAAGGATTCACAATAGTTGGTCATATCAGTCATAATCACCAATACGTGCATATCATGTTCATATGCTAAGTATTCAGCTGCAGTTAGGGCCATTCTTGGGGTAACTATTCTTTCAATTGCAGGATCTGATGCGAGGTTCAAAAATACTGTTGACCTTTCAAGGGCACCCGTTTGTTCAAAGTCTTTCATAAATTTTTGAGCTTCTTCGTTTGTTATTCCCATAGCTGCAAAGACAATTGCGAAGTTCGAATCTTTTCCAACAACCTTGGCCTGTCTTGCAATCTGTAATGCAATTTCGTTATGAGGGAGGCCTGAACCTGAAAAAACAGGTAACTTCTGACCCCTTACAAGGGTGTTCATCGCATCAATTGTCGATATCCCCGTTTGTATAAAATCAGAAGGATTAGTTCGTGAGTAAGGATTTATTGATGCTCCTTCCACATCTAATCTTTGGTCAGGTACTATATCTGGTCCCTGGTCTATTGGTCTACCTGCACCATTCATTATCCTTCCAAGCATTTCCTTTGAACAATTCAATTTTAAGTTCTCGCCCAAGAACTTTACGCCGGCGTTTTGATCGATTTTACTCGTGCCTTCAAATACCTGCACCACAACCATATCTTTTGAGGTATCAAGAACCTGGCCATTTTTCAATGTATTATCCGACAACCTTATTTTGACAAGGTCACCATATGCGACAGTATCAGTCTTCTCGACAAACACTAACGGACCTGCTATACGACTTATAGTTTTGTATTCTTTCATTTGCTATCACCCTGAAGCTCTCTGAATTCAGCTTCCATCTCATTTTGAACGTCACCCAGGACTTTTTCGTAGTCCTTCTCGAATTTTGCGTTGGATATTTTATCCTTTCCTTTAGTTTCCAGTATTGATCTTATATTAGCCCCCTTGTCTAGGCTAGCTCTTGCTAAAGAATCAAAGTGCAATATGGTCTTCATGAGCAGGTATGATTTCTCAAGCTCGCAAAAGGTATCAACATCGTGGAATGCATTCTGTTGCAGAACAAATTCCCTGATTAATCTTGCAGTCTCAAGGTCCAGCTGTTGCTTTTCTGGCAGCGCATCTGACCCTACCAATTGAACAATCTCAAGCAGCTTCTCTTCCTGTTGAAGCATTTTCATCAAAGAAGATACACTCTCATGCCAATCAGCCTTTATGTTTTCTGCATACCAGGACTTGAGGCTTTCAAGATAAAGTGAATAAGAGGTTAGCCAATTTATCGAAGGGAAATGCCTTTTTTTGGCAAGATTGGCATCCAGTGCCCAGAATGTCTTTGCAACTCTCAATGTATTTTGCGTTACAGGTTCGGAAAAATCTCCGCCCGGAGGGCTTACGGCTCCTATAACTGTTACTGAACCTTCTTTATCTTCCGCACCAAGAGGTCTTACTCTTCCGGATCTTTCATAGAATTCAGAAAGTCTTGTGGAAAGGTATGCGGGATATCCTTCTTCACCGGGCATCTCTTCAAGTCTTGATGAAATTTCTCTCATTGCTTCGGCCCATCTTGATGTTGAATCAGCCATAAGGGCAACCGAATAACCCATATCTCTGAAGTATTCTGCTATTGTGATTCCTGTATAAACTGAAGCTTCCCTAGCAGCTACTGGCATGTTTGATGTGTTTGCTATTAGAACTGTTCTGTTCATTAGAGGTTTTTTGGTTTTTGGATCAAGGAGTTCCGGGAATTCTGTTAAGACCTCGGTCATCTCATTACCTCTCTCTCCGCATCCAATATAAACGATGATTTCGGCATCACACCATTTGGCGAGCTGTTGTTGGGAGACCGTTTTTCCAGCTCCAAACGGTCCAGGGATGGCACCTACTCCTCCTTTTGCCAATGGAAAGAAAACATCGAAAATTCGCTGGCCTGTTATTAAAGGCAATTCAGGAGCGAGTTTCTCAGAATAAGGCCTTGGGAACTTTATTGGCCATCTTTGAACCATTGAAAGATTAGTTCCGTCTTCAAGCTTACATATGGTATCATCTACCTTAAAATTCCCTGATTTTATTTGAGTTATTTTCCCTTTTTTTCCAGGAGGAACCATTATTTTGTGTTTAATACCTTCAGTTTCTTCAACTTCCCCGATTACTTCTCCTTCTTTTACTTCGTCACCTTTTGAAGCGATTGCCTTAAACTCCCATTTTTTTTCTGGGTCGAGTCCTCTTGCATCTACACCCCTGCGTATGAAACTTCCCATTTTATCTTCTAAAACAGGAAGGGGTCTCTGGATTCCATCGTAGATGCTTGTAAGCATGCCGGGACCAAGCTCAACTGAAAGTGGTTCTCCGATATTAATTACGGGTTCCCCCGGTTTTATGCCTGTAGTATCTTCATAGACTTGGATAGTGGTCCTATCCCCATCAATCTGGATAACTTCACCCATAAGCTCTTCTTTACCCACTCTTACTACATCATACATCTTGGCCTTTATTCCTTCTGCTATTACAACCGGTCCAGCAATTCTATAAATATTTCCTTTCTTTGACACCATAATCACCTATTTATTCCACAAATCAACTCCAATAGATTTCTTTATCATACGTCTTAAATCACCCTGGGAACTTTCAGCAGAAACTACCAAAAAAACAGGGTCCACTGAGTTAGTAATTTCTTCCCGGGTTTCTTGGCTCAACTTATCCATACTCTCTTGTGAAGTTATGATTAGCCCTACCTCTGGATTTGAAATCAACTCTTTCATCGTACTGTCAGGATGGTTTTCATTTAGGGTAAATGCCTTATTTATTCCTCCTATCTGAAAACCCAGCAAAAACTTCTCCTCCCCAACTACAACTATATCTTTCATCTATACCACTAATAATTTTTTTTCAACATATTCCTCGTCTATCTCCAGATACTTCGATTTAACGATGGATCTCAGGTTGCGTATTTCAATCATTTTACTCAACATAAAATTTAAAACGGCAGCGATGGTTAACGGATTCTGGTGAGTCTTCAAAATGCTGCTTTTAAGATTCATATTTTGAAGGGCAATTTCAATATCGTAAAGATCTTCATATTCACTAAACTTTATGAACCTGCCGTAGTAAGTCTTATTTAGCTCCTTAAGCAATGATTCTACATTTTCTTCTTTAGAAAGACTTTCAAGAGTTATTTTATCTATCTTGAAACCGCTATCTATCATGTACTCCATGATTTTGGAGGGTTCCATATTTTCTTTTTTGAATCTCAGCATATTTCTTATATTTATTATATCTATGTCTCTTAGTAAAAACCGCTTAAAAATCTCTCCTCTTTTAGGGCATATGGACGCTCCTTCTACAGCTTTCCTGAAGCTCAACTTATCCAGTGTATTTTCTAACTCGATAAGATTGCTTGTTTTTTTAAAATCATCATATGCTTCCTCTATCTCCTTCTCTGAAACAAGGTTTGAATTTACAAGTGCATCCCAGATGGAGTTGGTATCAAACAAATTATCATAATGTGATTTGTCGTACTGGCCCACATCAATTATTAAGTCCATTATCTCACTCTTATTGCTGTTGCTAAAGATTCCCCTTAGGACCACTTTTAGATTCTCATAATCCCATCTGCAGAGGTAGAGGTTTATAACCTCCACCACCTCGCTTGGACTTATGTCCTTCAATTTGTTAAAAGTTTTTATCGTGTTGTCCTTAAGAGCGTAGTCAATAAGTTCAATTCCGGAAAAATCCTTTGAAAGTTCAGTTATTGAGTCTTTGTATTCTGTTTCCTGTAAATACCTGGTTATCGAGTTAAGGTCCATTTTCAGCAGCTTGTTGTAATTACTTCTATCAATCAGCTTACTTTTCATCGCACTCACCCTCGCAAAGGTATAGGGCAGTGTCTTCTTTATTCCTTTAGCCACCATTTTATTCGAACAATATTTTTGTAACCTCTGATATGTACTTTTCCCTTATCTGTTCAAGCAGGGTCTCAAAACTGTAGTCCACCAGCACTCTTCCGGTTTTATCTTCAGCGATTATACCACCTTGCATATCCTTGTACTTTACTTTCTTGTTGTTAATTAGTTCAGCATCAATTTTGTTGCAATAGAGGGTGCCTACTGTAATCTCTGATTCAATCTTTTTCAATATCCTGTTAATCAAGTCTTTCCTCTCTGTTTTTTTCAGTTTCTTGTCTATGTTGGCTCTTGCTTCCTCAAATATGCTTTCTATTAGTTTTCTCTTCTCGACTAACTTTTTCTTTTTTGCTTCAAGTGTGGCCCCTGGCAATTCTCTTCTCTCAATTATCTCTATTGTTTCCTTTGCATTTTCCATTGCTTTTTCTTCTTTGCTTTCAAGTTCTAGTTCCAGTTTTCTCTTTTCATCCTCGGATTCCTTGTGGGCTTCCTTGACGATTCTCTCTGCTTCTCTCTCTGCTTTATTTATGACGTCTTTTTTTAATTGTGCAAATCCCATTGTTGCTTCCCCAGTCAAAAAACTGACTTACATTGTACCTATCAACAAAATTGATACTACTAATCCAAAAATGATTATTGTTTCCGGAATAACCACCAAAACTAATCCTTTACCGAAAAGTTTCTCATTCTCTGTCATTGCGCCGATTGTAGCGACGCCCATTTCTTTCTCAGCCCATGCAGACGCAAAGGCACACGCACTAACAGCCAGTGCTGCTCCCAAACCTATTAAAGCTGTTCCTATTGATGCCATTTTTCTTTTACCTCCATTTGTTTATTGTTTGGCCCCGAAGGGCACGAATTCTTTTCCGCCTCCCTCATAGAACTTCGTGAAGTTCTCTACGTAATGGAGCCTTAAAGAATGTATAAAAGGCCCAAATACTCCCAAGGCAAGGTTAATAGTATGTCCTATTACGAAAAGTATTATACCTGCCAACACTGCTAATGCACCGCCTTGGAATGCGGGATTAAGAAGGGTTTGTTCATTTATAACTATGGCTAAACCCTTTTTAGCCATGCCTATTGCCATAAGCCTTAGATATGAGCCTGTATGGACAAAAAGAGAAGGTAATTCAACCACTCCTTTAACTCCTTCTCCCAAAGCAAGCATTACTATGGCTATAAGTATGACCAAAATTCCCGGTAATATGTTTATGGGCAAAAACCCGATATAACTCAATATAATTAATACAATACCTATTTCAAACACAATCCAGCTGAACTTTTCAAGCATTGCATGAACAAATCCGTGATTTTTGTAGACGTTGAAAAAGCCAAGCATAAAACCAAAGTTTATATGGGCAATTCCTGCAACCACTGCTACAATCATAAGATTCTCTATACTTTTAGGGCTATCGGGTATCCTGTGGAAAAAATCAAGGCCCTGGGCGGCCATCCAATCTGCAACCACTCCTATATAACTCAAGCTGAAGCCAAAAAACTCACCATATAACATACCAAATATAAAGGATGAGATACTACAGTAAATAATTATTCTGAATAGCTCCTTTCCCTGAGGAATATATCTTTTTAGTATATTAAATAAAACGAAAACCACCAGCGCATATCCTATATCTCCTAGCATCAGCCCGAAAAATAAAGGAAAGGTTATAAACATAAAAGATGTAGGATCTAGCTCCCTGTAAGAGGGCATGCTGAAAATCCTGAGAAAGAATTCGTAGGGCTTAGCATTTTCAGGGTTATTTAATTTAACAGGAGCAGGGTCCTTACCTTTTGGCTCTTCCTCAATAATGCTTATTCTGTCCCCCGTTATTTTTTTTAATTCTTCTTCTAAATCTTCTTTTTTATTTAATGGCACCCATCCGCTTATTATTGAGACGTTCTTGGTCTCGCCAAACAATAAAGGCGCTTCGGCTTTTTCAATATTTCTTGCCAGGGTTTTCTCATTTTCAACTATCTCTTCTCCGTGCTCTTCCTTTATTTTATTAAGTTCCGCATGTATTTTTTCCTTTTCTTTTCGCAGGGATTCTAAATCTTTCTCAATGGATTTTATATCAACCTTTCTTTCTCTGAACTCATCTGGTATCTTGAGTCCTTGAAAACCATTATCTTTTAGTACTTTTAAGACTGCCCATTCCTTATCCTTCTCAAAAAATATTGAAACAAGAGGGGTGTCCTGGTTGGGACTTGTGAATATCTGATAGTTTTTCTTTATCTCTTCTTTCATTCCTTCCATTAAATTTTTTGTATTATCAACATAACCTATTAAGTAGCTTAATGTTTTGGTCTCATTGTAGTAATCAAGAGGCAAGCCCAGGCTCCTTATTTTCTCGATTACTTCCTTTTTTTCTGTTAACTGGTTTATTCCTTCTTCTATTTCCGCCAATCTGTTATTCTTTCCAGTAACTTTTCCATGGAGTTCAACAGTCTTTTCTATTACGTCTTTTAGTGTATAGTTACCTTTTCTTTTCGATTTTTTAAAAGAATAATCTTTCTTGGATTTAGAACCCTCTGAAAGATTCAGTGTATGAATTAAAGACCTGCATTTAATGGCTGAATCAGATATTGCTCCTGACTCCTCCATGGGCACGCCTATATCAATATCATCAGTTTTTTTGTGTTCTATTATATCAATCGCCTTTGCCTTATGTAAAGAATCAACTACATCCTTTAATTTTTCCTTATGGCAAAAAATCCTTAACTTGATCATATCCTCTGACTTGAACATATTCATTCACACGCTTGCTTTAGTTTATCAACAATAAATTTTATCGCTTTGTCCTTCTTCTCTTCGCATTTTTTAATGAAAGCATTTCTCTCTTCTTCAGCTTGCCTGAGGATATCTTCTTTTTTCTTTGAAATTTCTTTTTCGGCATTACTAATCTTTTTTGCTTTCTTTTCTTCGATTTCCTTCTCCTTTTTAATCTTAAGGTCGTACAAATCTTTTCTGGATTTATCTCTTATTTTTTCAGCTTTTTTTTCGGCCTTTTTAACTATATCTTCTGCCTTTTTCTCAATCTCCATAACTTCCTTAATGCCTTTTTCCATTTTATATCACTTATAATCAGATTTCGTTTTGGAGTTAATACCTCTTTTTTATAAACTACCTATTTACTCTACATAGACCAAATACCTTAATCGTTATCTATTGCCGTGGTAATGCTCCAATCCAACAAAACTTCGGAAACATTCAAAAGCAAGCCTTTTATCCTCCTTTTATCATAGTTCTTTTTGTCATTCCGATAATCTAGCTTCTTAACCTTTTTCAAAAATTCTATCGCATCTACATAATCAAAATTATCTTTTTTTCCGGTCATATCTAGTTTTTCAATGTTGTCTTTAAGATTTTGAACAACATCACCTATCTGTCTTATGAATTCCAAGTCATCCTTGTTAAGCATTATCAAGTGGTCAACCATTCTTTCAAGGTCTCTTGTTAACTGCGAGATATAAAATAGGTCTATCATCTTGAGTTTCGGCGGGGTGCTAAATGTCATGTAATTTATTATTGATTTTTCAATTAATATTTTGCTTCTATCTATCTCTTCCTCGTACCGCTCTGTCAGGTCCTCGTTAAAATTGTTAACCATCATAAAAACTAGGTTTTTTACTTTTTTTACCAGGGTCTTTAATAATAAATCCGGGTCGGATACTGAAATGGATGAGTCTGAGGAGATAACCTTCCTGTCTATCTCTACTGTTTCTATGCTCATTATATTTTTCTGGATTAGTAATTTTGATACATCCATTTCCTTCTTCAAGTTTATCTTAAAAGAAGAAAGAGGGTTTATATAACATGCCATTATCAGCTTGTTTATCACGTCCTGGTCTTCTTCCTCAATGCTTAATTCCAGGAATTTACTTTCTCTTTTTGTATGTCTTGGGTAAAGGACTAAAGCACCAGAGCTATTCTCTTCCACAGTCACCTTCGAATCCGAGTTAATTTTGTGTTTTTTGCACCAACTGGTGGGGAGATAAGCATAATGCATATCACCTGTTTTTTGCACTTTTCTTTCTTCCATCAAGGGCTCTGGAAAAATTACCTTTTTATAAAGTTTTGTATAAAGTAAATACTCTAAATAGTACTATGTGCAATAATCGCTTGCAGTAGTAATCTTTTGCCATGTTTTTTTAATCCTAGAATTCTAAAAAACTCATCATATTGTGGTATAAACATTTTAGTCTATCGGCTGGAATTCTTCATTGCCGAATCTTTCAGGGTACTCTTTCCACGGTCCCTCACATACATTATCCCATTTGCATCTTTTGCACTGTGGAAACTTTTTTTTTCCATATTTAGTCCTTGTTTTTTCAAAAAACTCATCTCTTGTATTGAATCCTCTTATTTCAGTAGATGGTATAAAATGCTCTGAGCAATATGACTCGTATCCTTTCATATGGCAAAAAGGTACTGCTTCAGCCATACACCTTACGTTTCCTTCAATACCTATATCCAGTGCTTTATGGATGTAAGGGGCTGCCCTACTCACTCTTGGCATCATCTCATCAAAATTTGTCCAGGCGTTTCCCACCGCATGCATAAATGCGAACTGGAACTGATAAACATCCAGTTTTAGGAGCAAATTTGCCAATTCAGGAAGATATCTGTAGTTGGGCTTAACTATTACGGAGTTTGTGACTATTTTTTGGTCCAGGTCTCTTAAGTTCTTAATCCCTTGTTTGGTTTGTCTGAAACTCCCTTTGGATCTTGTTAAATAATCATGTAGCTCAGAATTATGACCATGTATTGCTGGTGAAAACTCACTTACACCAGCTCTTATTAGTTTCTTGCAAAAATCCATATAGGAAAGCATCCTTCCGTTGGTTTGAAGTTGGATATTCTTATAACCCTT